>JBFMCJ010000258.1 GCA_040754675.1 Bacillota bacterium | reverse complement strand
CGATCTGGTGCCGCAGGGCGCCGGAGGAGCCGAAATTGAACAGCACCCGCACGCCGGGATGGCGCGCCTCGAACGCGGCCTTCAGCGGCTGCGCCGCGTCTGCCAGGCTGGCGGCCGCCGAGACGACAAGTTCAACCGAACGCGCCGGACCCTCTCCGGACGTCCTCGGCCCGGGCCAGACATGGCCTGAGGAACCGGGCAAGACCGCCGCGGCGAGGGCAAGCACCGCGAGAAGGGAGACCGCAAGCCCGCCGGCCACAGCCGCCCTCCGTCTGGAGCCGGCGGAGCGCATGCCTTCGGGTGGGGCCTGCGCTTTCCGGCGGGCCCGCACGGTGCCCACGGCAAGCCCGGCAAGCACCAGCACCCCTGCACCCAGGCGAACGGGCAGCAGGATCTGAGGGCCAACTCCCACCGCAGCAAAGACAAACGGGTCTTCCAGAACCGAGTGGCAGGCTGCCAGGAAAAGAAACATCGACCAGGCCTCGCGCTGGGAAACCTTCCCTTTGTTCATGCGGTCGATGATGACGCCCGCCCCATATACAAGCCCTAGAAAGAGGCCCGCCAGAATGGGAAAGGCTGCCTGCGGGGAGAAGCCAAGCCACGCCATGCGAGGGGCAAGCCGTCGTGACCAGCGGTCGATCAAACCCCGGCCATCGAGGACCTCCATCGCCAGGGTGACGGGCGCCAGAATGACCACGAGCAGCAGCCAGGTCTTGCCGAGTCCAAGAAGCGAGTTACCGATGACCACCAGAGCAGGCTCGGTCAATGGAGCAGGGTGCGCCGCACCGGCCGGGCCGGAGCCGCTCGCCGGCGGCAGAAGCGGCCGCAGCAGGGGGGCGGCCAGAGCCGCGACAACCCCCATCCCGACCCGGGCGGCCGCCATGCGCCAGGGGTTGACCCGGCACCTCGCGGCGACACCGACCTCCACGGGAAGGGCGTGCGCGAAGCTCAAGAACAGCGCGACCGGAAGCGCCTGCTCCGGCGCCAGGCCGAGCGAGGCCATGGATCCGATGGCGGCATAAAGGGCCGAAAACAGGCCGAGCATCAGGGGAAGCACGCCCTCCGGCCCGATGCCGACCAAGCGCAGTGGCACCTCGAGCCACACGCTGAACGCTTCCAGCAACCCCGAGGCCTGGAGAAGGGCCACCAGCACATACGCGGGCGCGAGGATGCGCACGAGCGACCTGAGCGTTCGGGCGAACCGCCGCAACCAGCCGTGGAGGCTCAACGGGCAGCGCCCCCGGCCGTGGCGGCGGCCAGAATCTGGTCAATGGTGGCATTCCCGCCGGTGATCGGCAGGATCACCCTGCGGTCGCGCACGAGCTCGGGATAGCGCCTCGCGGCTGCCACCGGAGCGGCCCCGGCAGCTTCCGCGACCAGGTGGGTGGTCTCGAGGAGCAGCCGCATGGCGGCCTGGAGTTCGGCATCGCTGACCAGGACGACGTCGTCGAGGTGGCGCCAGAGGATGCTCAGCGGGAGTTCAAAGGCGACCCGGGTGGCCAGGCCCTCGGCGATGGTGTCGGCCTTCGGTGTGGATTCCAGGCGCCGGCTGTGGAAGGAGCGGTATACCGCCGGAGCCCCCTCGGCCTGCACTCCGACCACACGGATGCGGGGATTGAGCGCCTTTGCGACGAGGCTCGCGCCGGCGGCGCCGGAGCCGCCGCCTATGGGGACCAGGATGAGGTCGGCGTCCGGCACCTCTTCGAGAGCCTCCAGGTAGGCCGTGGCGACGCCGGCGATGAGGAGCGGCTCGTTCATCGAGTGGACGTAGCGGGCGCCCGTGTCGGCAGCGAAGCGTTCGCAGGCCTCCCGGGCCTCGTCGAAGTCCCGCCCTGTGAGGCGAACGTCGGCGCCAAGGGCCTGCATGGCGGCCACCTTGAGCGGGTTGGAACCGAGGGGGGCGAAGATGGTGGCCGAGAGGTCAAACGTCCGGGCGGCGTAGGCCACCGACTGGCCGTGGTTGCCGGTTGAGGCGGCGGCGAGGCCGCGGCCGCGCAGTTGTGGGTATTCGGCCGCTGCCAGGTTGATGCCGCCGCGCACCTTGAAGGCGCCCACGGGCTGGAGGTTCTCGCACTTCACCCACGCCTCGCAGCCAAGCACCCGGCCGAGAGGACCGGACCTGAAGAGCGGCGTGGGCCGGAGGTACGGGGCAATGCGCCGGCGCGCCAGGTAGACGTCGTTGAGGCCAGGGATTTCGAAAGCCATGGCTCGGGAGCCCCCTTCGGCCGGCCGCCGGGAGCGGTGGCCGGGCTTGAGGGATCGGCTTCGTTCTGTGCGGGGCGTTCCCTCTCGGGCGGCGGGCACCTTGGCGGAGGGCGGCGTCGGCGAGCGCCGCCCGGGGCGGGAGGGCGAAGTGCAGGAGGGGTTTTCAAAGCCGTCGAAGCGAACCCGCATGACAGGCGGTCAGGGCCGCTGGAATAAAGGAGCACACATATGCAAGGGCAACGCGTCGAGGGAGCTACCGCCTTTACGAAAACAGCAGCCTGGAGGGCGCTGGCCGGGATCGGCATCGGCCTCGCCGGCGGGACGTTCGGCGGGCTGGTGGGCCTGGGCGGCGGCGTCCTGATGATCCCCATGATGACCGGGCTGTTGCATTTCACGCAGCACGGAGCCCACGGGTCAAGCCTGCTCGCCGTCCTGTTCACGGCGGTGTCGGGCGGCACCGAGTACGCCCGGCGAGGGTCGGTGGACTGGCTGGCGGCGGCCTCCATCGCGCTGTCGGCCATGGTCATGGCACGCCTGGGCGCAAGGGCAAGCCACCGGGTCTCGGGTCCCAAGCTGCGGGGGTATTTTGGCTGGTTCCTGGTGGCCGTGTC
This sequence comes from Bacillota bacterium, assembly GCA_040754675.1. Lineage (NCBI taxonomy): Bacteria > Bacillati > Bacillota > Bacillota bacterium. Next base: position 3,069 of record JBFMCJ010000258.1, on the reverse strand, counting down.
GCTGCTGCTCCCGGTCAGCCGTTACCTGATGGCACACGTGGATAGCGGCGTCACGCTGTCCCGATTGTCGGTGGCCCTCGGCGGGCTTGCGATTGGCATGGTCAGCGGCTATCTGGCCGGGATGATGGGGGTGGGCGGGGGAGCCATCGTGGTGCCGTCCCTGGTGGTGGGGCTGGGATTCCCGCAGCACCTGGCTCAGGGGACGTCGCTCGTGCAGATGATCCCCACCGCTCTCTCCGGGACGGCGACACACCAGCGGCTGGGCCACATCCGCTGGGACGTGGCGCCCTGGGCTGGCATCGGGGCCATCCTCGGCGGCTGGGCAGGTTCGTTCGTCGCCGGGCTTTTGCCTTCCAACACCCTGCGCTACGTCTTCGCCGTGTTCGTGTTGCTGATGGGTGTCAACTATATCCGGACGTCCAAAGCGGCCCTGAAGGCCTCGGGCGGGCAGCGGGGGACGGTGACGTGAGGTTCGACGCGCTCCTGGACCCGGCGACGCCATCCGAGGTCGCCGAGCTTGCAAAGGCAGCCGAACAGGCGGGGTTCGGCCGGGTGCGCATTCCGGAGACGCGCCACGAGCCCTTCGTGATGTCCGCCCTGGCGCTGGCGGCAACCCGCCACATCGAGGTGGGCACCGAGGTTGCCATCGCCTTTGTGCGCAGCCCCACGGTGATGGCGCACGCGGCGTGGGACCTGGCGGCGCTAGGCGGAGGGCGGTTCCGGTTGGGGCTGGGCAGCCAGGTGCGGGCGCACATCGAGCGCCGGTACGGGATGGTGTGGGACAGCCCCGTCGGGCGCATGAGGGAGTTTGTGCAGGCGCTCGAGGCCGTGTGGCGCTGCTGGCAGGACGGGGCGCCGCTGCGCGTCGACGGGCGCTATTACCGCCTCACGCTGATGACGCCGTTCTTCAACCCGGGGCCCATCGAATCGCCTGCGATCCCCGTGGGGCTGGCAGGCGTCAACCCGCCGTGGGCGAGGCTGGCCGGCGAGGTCGCCCAGGCGTTTCACGTGCATCCGCTGCACACCCCCGGGTACCTGAGGGACGTTCTGCTGCCGGCGATCGGGGCGGGGCTGGCGCGGGGCGGCAAGCAGCGGGGGCAGTTCGAGGTGGTCGGGAGCGTCTTCATCATCACGGGACGGGACGAGAGCGAACGGGCGGGGATGCGCCAGGCGGTGCGGGAGCAGGTGGCGTTTTACGCCTCCACGCCGTCGTACCGGCGGGTTCTGGAGCACCACGGGTGGGGAGAGCTCGGCGAACGCCTGAGCCAGCTCGCGCGGGCCGGCCGGTGGAGCCAGATGGCTGCCGTGGTACCCGACGAGATGCTGGACGAGGTGGCCGTGGAGGCGGCTCCCGACGAGCTTGCCGGGCGCATCGTGGAACGCTATGGGGGAATGCTCGACCGGGTGGCCCTGTACATGCCCTTCCGGCCCTCGGAATGGAGCGAGTGGTGGCCGAGGTGGGCCGAGGGCGTACAGCGGTCCAGCGGTTGACGCATCGATGATACGTTCGTATAATCCCGGTGGGCCGCCGTGGCGCAACGGTAGCGCAGCGGACTTTTAATCCGCGGGTTGTGGGTTCGACTCCCTCCGGCGGCACCAGCCAGGACAAGGCTTCGCACGATTCAGAACCCTCGGGCGCGCGAACATCTGCGCGAACCACGCTGTCGCCTCGCTCCTGCGCCAGCTTCTCGCCCATGGCCAGCGCGTCGGACAGTAGCCTTGCCGCCTTGTCTGCACCACGTCGGTCGTCCTCTGTGATGGCATGGGTGTAATGCCGAAGGGCGTGTCGGACCAGCCTCCATGCTTCGCCACAGCCGCCAGCAAAATAGGGTCCTCGCCACCAAGGAGGTAGCTCACACTGGTGTGGCGCAGCTGGTGGAAGACGTTCGGCAGCCCAAGGACCTTGAGGGGCGGATACCACACGTCGTCCAGGAAGTCGCTGGCGTCCACCGGTGAGCCGTCGCGGGCGGTCAACACGAGGCCCCAGTCTTCTTTGAGCTGGCCCCGTTCTCCGTCCTGGCGTTGCTGGTGCTCCCGCAGGATCGCCAAGACGTTCTCCTGAACGGTCACCGGCACGCCTCGCGGTCTTTCCGGCGCCCGAAGATCGGGTGGTTTCCTGGCTTTTTAAGTGCTGGGCGTATCCAGAAGATGTGGTTGGGCCAGTCGATGTCCTGCCACCTCAGTCCCAACAGTTCCCCCTGGCGGAGGCCGGTAGCGTAAGCCACCGCCACGAGGGGAAACCACCGGGTACCCCGGAAGGCGGCCAGGATGCGGGCGGCGTCTTCGAACGGGATGGGAAGCCGCTTTGCGGTCGGTGGCGAGGCGGCGGCACCATGGCCGCGACATCCCACCCGATCCAGCGTTCCGTCGTCGAGGTACAGCACCCCATGCGCCGCCAACTGCTCGGCCATCGAAGGCAACACGGGATGCAGGCGCTCGGCGCACGGGTAGTTGAGCGCCTCCCAGACGAGCCGAATCGCCGGGAGAGCCTCCGTGTACTGCAACGGTCGGCGATGATGGATAGGGGGTCGATGCGCCGCCAGAGACGAGCCAATGCCCTTTCGGTAGCATCTTACGTGAGTGCCCTGTCCGACAAGACCCGCCGGCGGATCCTGCGGCTGCTGGCTTTCGGCGAACTGACGCAGGCCGACATCGTACGACACTTCGCCATGTCGCAGCCGGCCATCGTGAAGCACCTTCGCGTGCTCAAACGGGCGGGCCTCATACGGGAACGGCGCAGCGGAAGGTGGTGTTACTACCGGCTGGACCACGACGCGGCGAAAGCGGCCTATGAGCAGATGCGGCGGGAGTGGGAAACCATCCTCGCTCTGCGCCTGGAGAGCCTGAAACGACACGTCGAAACGCCCGAGGAGGATGAGAAGCGTTGAGCCTGCAGAAGTTGATGGTCCGCAAGCAGATTCTCGTCAACGCCTCACGCGAACGGATTTGGCGGGCGCTGACCGATCCGTCGGAACTTAACCGGTGGCTGACCCGTTCGGCCAGCCTCGACCTGCGCGTCGGAGGCCGGATCGCCCCTCGACTACGGCTGGAGCGCTCGCGAAGCCGGCT
>JBFMCJ010000257.1 GCA_040754675.1 Bacillota bacterium | reverse complement strand
CCCGGGCGCCGCGATCCCCGGCGTCCAGCGGGAGCAGCGCACCGGCAGGTATGCTACGGTTCAGAGGGTGCGCATCACGAGCCCTCAGGGCGCGGCCATGCTGGGCAAAGCGGAGGGCACGTACACGACCATCGCGGCCGAGGGGTTGCGGGAGCGTTCCCAGCAGGTCAGGGAAGAGGTGGCCCAGCTCGTGGCTGAGGAGCTTTCGGCCCTGCTGCAGCAGCAGGGCGTACCCGACCACGCTGCGGTGCTGGTGGCGGGCCTTGGCAACTGGAACGCGACGCCGGACAGCCTGGGCCCCCGCGTGGTGGGGCAGCTGCTGGTCACGCGCCACCTGCACGAGCTGCTCCCGCCGGAAAAGCGCGGCGCCCTGCGTCCCGTGGCGGCCTTTTCGCCAGGCGTCCTGGGTCTCACCGGCATCGAGACCATGGAACTGGTTGCGGCGGCGGCAGACCGCGTCCGCCCCGCCGCGCTCGTCTGCGTGGACGCCCTGGCCGCCGGCTCCCCCGAACGCCTCTGCACCACCGTTCAGCTCGTCGATTCGGGCATCCAGCCGGGAGCCGGTGTCGGAAACGTCCGCCGGGCGTTGAGCCGCCGGGAGCTGGGCATTCCGGTCATCGCCATCGGGGTGCCCACGGTGATCCACGCCCGGCGCCTTGTGGCCAATGGCGCCGCCGGGCCTGCAGCTCGGTCCTTTCCGTCGTTCTTCCCGCAAGGGCGCCTGGGCGCCACCGAAATGGGGCCGGCGGGCGCGCCGCGCCTCGATGCGAGGCCCGACTGGCTCGCCTCCCTCATCGTGACACCGAAAGAGATCGACGTGCTCATCGAGGATGCGGCGGAGCTTCTTGCGGGGGCCCTCAACACCGCGCTCCACCCCGGCCTCGACCTCGACGAGGTGCTCAGCTACATCCAGTAAGCGGCCTGGCCTGGCACATATCCCCTCGCGAAGGTAGGAATTCTCTGGCCCGGGGCGAAGTCGAGCGTGGGGACTAGAGGGGGCTCACGTGCAGGCCAGGCTTCTTCGCCCGTGGCGCACAGTTCGCCGCCGTCTGGAAGCAGGCGCACAAATTCGCGTGGCACCCCCGCGCGGGGCCTTCTCTGCAGGGGAGCCGGAGGCCGGGACCGCCGTGGTGCGCATTGATTTCGAGCTTGCCCCCGCCCGCTCGCCCAACCGGGAGCTGCGCCCTCCTGCCAGCGCCAGGCGCTTCCTCCAGCTTCTGCAATTCCATCCCAGCTATCGGCTGCTTTCCGGCCAAGGCCCCTCGAGCCTCGTGCTCATCGTCCGCTTTTCCTACCACAGCGCCGTGGAGCTGAGCCGTATGTACGATCAGCTCCTCTGGCTCCTGGAGCTGTCACGCCGCACCACCCCGGTCTGAAGACATCACGGGCCAAGCCCCGGCATACCTTCGCCCTGACGGGGGGCGACGGGTGTGTCCGGGTGGACGGCGCGGCCGGCTACCGCTGTGCGCGTCCGGGTGGTCCGGGCGGGGACGGGCCTTTACCGGGTCGCTGCACTGCTTGCGGCGGTGCTGGGGTTTGCGCTCGCGCCGGCCCTCCAGCCTCACCTGCAGGCAGCACTGGATTCGGCGGCGCAGATCCTGCCGGCCCCGCTGGCGCAGGCGCGAACGGCCGGCGGCCCGGGGATCCGGGAGTGGGGCGAATGGCTGCTGGCGCGGGCGGCTGCGGCCGCCTGGCCTGCCATCAAGCCGGTGAACCCTCCTGCCCCCGCCGCCTCGGGATCACAGCCTCCAGGGGGCTCCTGGACGCTGCAGGAGCCGCCCGAAGAAAGCGGCGCGCTCTTCAAGGTCCAGGACGCCCCGCACGAACCGCAGCGTCCCTCGCCCGTGCGGCCCTCCGCGCGGCCGGTATGGGTGGCCGTTTACCATACGCATGCCTCGGAGATGTACCGCACGCCGGCATTTGCTCCGGAGGATCCAGAGGCATACCACCGGTTTGGCACGACCGACACGGGGATCATCCGCGTGGGAGCGCAGCTCGTGGCCGCCCTCAACGAGTACGGCATTCCGGCGGTCCACGTCACCGCGCTGCACGATACGCCCGACTACCGGGTGGCGTACAGCCGCTCGCTGAAGGCCGCGCAGCAACTCGTGGCGCAGTATCCGAGTCTGCGGCTCCTCATCGACTTGCACCGCGACGCTCCGCAGGAGGGGGGAGAACTGGTGACCTCGGTAGATGGCGAGCAGGTGGCGCAGATAGCCATCGTAGTGGGCACCGGCACCGGCGGCCGGGAGGGGGCGTCGAACCTGGAGGCCGCGCGGCTGCTCGCCGCCGAACTCGACCACCGCTTTCCCGGGCTCTTGCGCCGGGTGATGGTGTACCCGGGCCGGCGCTACAACCAGCACCTTCACCCCGGGGCGCTGCTCATCGAGGTCGGGTCGTACCGCACCCGCGAGGAGGCGGCCATGCGTTCGGCGCGCCTTCTGGCCCAGGCCATTGCTGCCATGCTGCTCAGAACAGCGTTCCCCCGGAGCACGTGGGGCTGAGAAGAACCGCTAGGGCCGTACGCCTCCGGTGCCGGGCGACCGCCGCAGGAGGCGCCAGAACCACGTGAGGGTGGCTACCACGCCCTCTCCCGTTCGCCTGCCCGCCCTCTTCACCATCCCCGCCGCCATCCGCGCCTCCTCGAGCCCCATGAGCCAGGTGATGGCGGCATACACTGCCGCTCCTGCCAGGACGCCGGCCGTTGCGACCAGCCCCCGGTCCGCGAGGCTCTCGGTGCCGAAGCGCAGGGCCGTCCAGGCGGCCGCGCGCCACGCCGCCATGCCCGTGGGCAGTGACGCGGCGCCCACCAGGGCTAGGAAGCGGCCCAGTTCACCCAGCCTCACGCCGGCCTGCCGCCGGTGCAGCACCGCCAGGTAAAACGCCCAGTTGCCCATACTGGTGATGGTGAAGGCCAGGGCCAGCCCGGCGTGCTCCATGCTCGTCCACCGCAAGAAGGCGACATTGAGCAGCGCGTTGACCACCAGGGCGCCGGTAGAGATCAGGACGGGCGTCCTGGTGTCCTGCAGCGAATAAAAGGCACGGGTAAGGATCTGGGAGGCGCTTTGTGAGATGAGCGCGCCCGAGTAGAACAGCAGAGCGGCGGCCGTAGCCCGGCTATCCTGGGCCGAGAACTGCCCTGCCTCGAACAACAGCCGGATGATGGGTTCGGCCAGCACCGCCAGCCCCACGGCCGACGGCACCGTCAAGAACAGCACGCCCCGCAGCGTTCCGGTCACCGCCGACCCGAACCGGCCCATCTCGCCCAGGGCTGCGTGCGCGGCCATGGTGGGGTACGCGACGGTGGAAAGCCCCATGGCAAAGACCCCGAGCGGGAACTGCATCACCCGGTTGGCCAGGTTGAGCGCCGTGATGGAGCCCTCCGGAAGCGTCGAGGCCAGGTTCGTGCTGATGATGAGCGAAAGCTGCGTCACGGACAGCCCGAACAGCGCCGGTAGCATGATCCGGTACAATCTCCGTACGCCCTCGTGGCCCATGTCCAGCACCGGCTGCCAGCGCCAGAACCGCACCCCGATCTGGCTCCACTGCAGGGCCGCATTCAGCATGGCCCCGACCACCGTGCCGACGGCCATGCCCCGGATGCCCATGTGCGGCCCCAGCAAGTACGCGCTCAGGATGATCGAGACGTTGTACAGGATGGGCCCGAGAAGCGGCAGCGTGAACCGCCGGTAGCTGTTGAGGACACCGATGCCGAGCCCCGCCAGCGCCGTGAAGAAGACCGCCGGAAACATCCACCGCATCAGGTCGATGAGCAAGTCCCGTTGCTCGCCCATGAAGGCAAAGGCCACCAGCGGCGCAAGCTCCGGGGCGAAGACCATCCCCCCGACGGTCAGCGCAACCAGGAGCAGGACGGTGCCGTTGAGAAACGTGCTGGCCGCCCTCCAGCCCTCGCGCTCCTGCCCGCGGGCCAGGTAGCCGGTGAAGACCGGGATGAACGCGGCGGTGATGGCGCCGCCCACCAGCAGGAAGTACATGAGGTCGGGGATGTTAAACGCGGCCTTGAAGGCGTCGGTCTCGGCGGTTCGCCCGAACACCTCGGCCACGGCCCGTTCCCGGATGAACCCCAGGAGCCGGCTGATCAGGATGAGGGACATGGTCAGCGTGACGTCGCGGGCCAGCCGCCTGCGCCCCGACCCTGGCCCGCCCTCCGCCCAGTCGGACAAGAGAGGGTCGCTTCCTTTCCCTGTACGCCCGTCGGTGCGGCCGCGGCTTCGGCGCGGCGTGCTGCCCTTCCTGCCTTCGGAAGGTGGCGCCATGCTATAATCACTGGCGCCAAACGAAGTAAGCCGCCTTAGGAGCCAGGAGACTCGGTGGACCAGGCACGGATCCGAAACTTTTGCATCATCGCTCACGTGGATCACGGCAAATCCACCCTGGCGGACCGCCTGCTGGAGCGTACCGGCGCCATCAACCCCCGGCAGATGGTCGACCAGGTGCTGGATCAGATGGACCTGGAGCGCGAGCGGGGCATCACCATTAAGCTGACCGCCGTCACCATGGAGTACACCGCCTCGGACGGCCAGGGCTACCTGTTGAACCTCATCGACACGCCCGGGCACGTGGACTTCTCCTACGAGGTCTCCCGCGCTCTTGCCGCCTGCGAAGGGGCGCTTCTGGTGGTGGACGCAAGCCAGGGCGTGGAGGCTCAGACCCTGGCCAACTTCCTGATGGCGCTGGATCACAACCTGGAGATCGTGCCGGTCATCAACAAGATCGACCTGCCCAATGCCCGCCCGGACGAGGTGGGCCAGGAGATCGAGGAGGCGCTCGGACTCGACGCCGGGGATGCTCTGAAGATCTCGGCCAAGACCGGCCTCGGGGTCGATCAGGTACTGGAGGCCGTCGTAAAGCGCATTCCGCCGCCCCGAGGCGACGTGGAGGCGCCTCTTCGCGCCCTCATCTTCGACTCCCACTTCGACGCGTACCGCGGCGTGGTGGCCTACATTCGGGTCTTCGACGGCAAAGTCCGCCTGGGCGACCGCATCCGCCTGATGAGCACCGGCGCTGAGTACGAGGTTGACTCGGTGGCCATGTTCCGTCCCGATCTTCACCCGGTCGAGGAGCTTGCGGCCGGCGAGGTTGGCGCCATCACGGCGGGTATCAAGAACATCCGGGACGCCCGGGTGGGTGACACGCTCACCCGGGCCGATCGCCCCGCCGCCGAACCCCTACCGGGCTACCGGCCCCCGCTTTCCATGGTCTTTTCGGGGCTGTACCCCGTGGACGGCGAGGATTACCCGCGCCTGCGGGACTCGCTGGAGAAGCTCCGGCTCAACGACGCGGCGCTCACCTACGAGCCGGAGACCTCGGCGGCGCTGGGGTTCGGCTTCCGGTGCGGGTTCCTTGGCCTTTTACACATGGATGTCGTGCAGGAGAGGCTGGAGCGGGAGTTTGGCCTCAATCTGGTCACCACCGCGCCCAGCGTCTCGTACCGGGTGCGGCTCCAGGGCGGTCGGGAAGTGACCGTCGAGAACCCGGCCCACTGGCCCGACCCCGGAACCATCGAGGAGGTTCTGGAGCCGTACGTGCGCGCCACCATCGTCACTCCCGGCGACTACGTGGGGCCCGTCATGGAGCTCTGCCAGGAGCGGCGCGGGCAGTTCGTCGACATGGAGTACCCGGCAAGCTCCAGGGCGGTCATCACCTACGACCTGCCGCTGGCGGAGATCCTGCTGGACTTCTACGACCGGTTGAAGTCGGGCACCCGCGGGTACGCCTCCCTCGACTACCGGTACATCGGCCACCGCCCGGGCGAACTCGTCAAGCTGGACATTCTGCTGGCCGGGCGGCCGGTCGATGCGCTGTCGTGCATCATTCACCGGGACAAGGCGTACCAGCGGGGCCGGCAACTGGTGGAGAAGCTGAAGCAACTCATCCCCCGCCAGCTCTTCGAGGTGCCCATCCAGGCCGCCATGGGAAGCCGGG
>JBFMCJ010000256.1 GCA_040754675.1 Bacillota bacterium | reverse complement strand
GGCCAGATTGACCGATGCAACGGGACGCCCCCTGGGCATGCGGACGGTCGAGTTTTTGTTCGTACCCGACTTCCTCGCCGGCTCCGGCCAGTTCACCGGCCGCCACCCCGTTCGAATCGGCCAGGCGAAGACGAACGTGACGGGCACGGCCCGTCTCCGGTGGCAGCCGGCCCTTACGGGGCCGGCCGAGGTGAGAGCCCGGGTGGTTGACGATGAACGGCTTCTCGGAGCCGAGACCAGGCTGACCGTCGACCTTAAGCGTATCGAGTCGCCGGAACCCCGAGCGATTCGGCCGCTTGCCCGGGTGCGGCGCCTTACCGCGGTCGCAGCCTGGGGGTTGACCATCGGTGTCTGGGTGCTGCTGGGCCTCACGACGGGGTTTACCTTGAGCGCCATCCGGCAGGCGGGAAGGAAGGCGCAAGCCGAGCGGCAGCAGGAGCGCGGCGAGCCACGCGAGGTACCGTCGGCCGGGTGAAGGCGAGCCGGAGTGTTGGCTACATGCGGGCTCGCTCGGGGCGGGCTCGAGTTTGGGGAGGAGGCGTTTCTCGATGAGCGGATCGCGAAGGCTGCTGGTCGCCACCGTGGTGGCGGGCGTCGTGTCAGCCCTCGGTTGGGCGGGCGGCGCGTCCGCCGGGACTGCCGGCGGCTCGCCGCTGATCGTGGTCGACAGCATCGTGCAGGGCTCGACCAACGCTCCACGGGAACGGGTGTGCGTCCTGAACAGCCGGTACCTGCATGGCGAGGAGATCGTCTGGCGCATCAAGGTCATCGACCCCGTGACCGGGGAGGCGATGGACGACAAGCAGCTCAAGCGGGTATGGGTTGAACTCGCGGACGGGCAGGTGGTTGAAGCCAGGTACGGGCCCCACCCGAGGACGAACCCGACCGACTACTTCTGGGCCACATCGTGGGTCATCCCGCCCGGCTACCCGAGCGGCGTGCTGGATTACACCATATACGCGGAGGCAAAGGACGGGCGTACGGGAAGCAATGTGAAGTTTGAGGTGGAGAGCTCGATGCTGGTCATCCTTCCGGGCTCCGCGACCAAGTAGGGCGACAGCCCGGAAAGGGGTGAGGCGAACCATGCCAGCGCGAAGGGCTACCTATCTCTTCCTGGCGGCGCTGCTGGCGGTGTGGGCGGGGCAGACGCTGGTCGCCGCGCCCGTGCTGGCGGCCGAGCCGCCACGAGCGGAGTTTAGGGGCCGGCTGATCCTCGAGCCCGATCACGGCCCCGTAGGCACTCGGGTGACGGTCAGAGGCGAGGGTTTTGAACCCGGGGCCGTGATGGACCTGCTGTGGCGGACCGTGGACGGGCGCTGGGAAGTGGCCAACGGCGAGTTCCACGGCCGCCGGTTTACACCGGTGAGCTGGCCGCTGGCGAAAGTCACCGCCGACAGCCGAGGGGCGTTCACCGCCACCTTTACCGTTCCCGAAGACTACGGGTTCAGCCATGACGTGATGGTGGTGCAGGACGGGGTCATCCGCAACAAGGCGCTGTTCAACGTAGACTTGACCATCACGATGCACCCGACCAGCGGCCCGCCCGGCACGCCCATCACGCTCGAGGCCAAAGGCATCGGCTGGCAGCTGCCTGAAAACAGCTGGCTCGTGATATACGACAACCGGTTCACCGGATGGCTGTCCGCGGTGACCACCAGAGGGACGGCGAGGGCCGTGATTCCAGCGGCCGGAAGGCCCGGAACGCACGTGCTGCGGATTTTGAATGGCCCGTTCACGTTTCCTTACATGAACCTGCAGCAGTCGCCCTTCTCCGACTTTCCTACGTTCACCTTCCGGTTCGAAGTCACAGACGGTGATCCGGTGCTGCCGCCGCCCGCCAGCCGGCAGGGGCTTGCGCCGGAGCCCGGGGCGCCGCCGGCCGAAGCGGCCGGGCCGGTGCTCTGGACGGACCCGCGCAGCGGGCCGGTGGGCACTCCGATCAGTGTATATGGCAGGGGTTTTCCGCCGGGATCACAGGTGCAGCTCACGTGGTACCGGCTGGTCGGAAACCGCGTCTCGGGGAAGGGGTGGCGCGAAGAGGGCGTCGTGCTGGGCGCGGCGAGTGCGGACGACCAGGGAACGTTTCGGTTCCCGCTGACTGCGCTCGATGACCTGGGCGGGCCTCACCGTATCGAGGCGCGAGCCTCTGGTGGAGTCAGTGCGGCAACCGATTTTGCCATTACCCCCTCAGCCTTCGACATCGAGCCGAGCTCGGGCCCAGCGGGAACCGTCGCCACCATCCACCTCAAGGGTGTCGGCTGGACGGAGACGGCCAACATCTACACACTCGTCTACGACAACGGGTACGTGGGGTACGCGTGCGGGTTCAACAGCCAGGGGGACGTCACGATTTACCTGCCGATGACCGGGGAGCCGGGCTGGCATTTCATCGGCCTGTACCCCGGCATCTACAAGGGTAAGGACGCCGGCGGCGTGGAGAATTCCCGCATCCCGCAGCTGACGTACGCCGACGACCACCCGGGGGAGAAGCTGCCAGCGTTCCGCTTCGCCTTCCGGATCACGGAGCCCAACGGGCGCTGAACGGCCGGGGCGCAGCCTGCCGGTGAAGGCTGCCGCCTCGGCAGGGCAGGACCGCGGATGGAGGGCGTGGCGAGAATACACCAGCCGCAGGGCCGGGCGGACGGGTCCGTCCGGCCTTTTGCCAATCGCGTCCCGGGCTCACGGGGCCAACGCCATGATACGGGTTACGGTGCGGCCGCCCGGCGATTTTCGGGCTACAGGCTGGGGCCTTCCCGGTCATCTCCCGGAGGGCGACGGCCACCACCCCTGCCGTGCCCCAGGCAAACAGGTGCGGCAGGACCCGATATACCAAATGCAAGGTCTGCCCCCACAAAACAGCCCTAAAAGCGACCAGAGCCCTGCGAGCTCGGGCCGCCGGCGCGGCGGTCGGTCAACGGCGCGTGATGCGGAGGATCCGGTCGTCGCCGGGCTGCGGCCGGCCGCGCCCGTCCCGGTTGCTGGTCAGCACGTACAGGGCCCCGTCGGGACCCACCGCGGCGTCCCGCAGCCGGCCGTAGACGCCTGCCGCCGGCCCGGTGGCGAACCAACGCTCGATGCGCCGGGCGCGGTATGCGTATCCGGAGCGCTCGACGACCAAACGGACGAGGGCGTTGGCGCGAAGCGTGGCGATGAAGAGTTCACCGTGCCAGAAGGTCATGCCGGCCGGCGGGAGACCCGCCTCCCAGTAGATGAGGGGATCGACGAACCGGGGGTCGCCGGGCGCGCCGATCACCGCAGGCCAGCCGTAGTTCGCGCCGGGCACAAGCCCGTTGATCTCGTCGTGCCCGCGCCAGCCGCGCTCCCCCGTCGGCCCGTGTTCGGAGGCGAAGAGCTGCCCCGTCTCGGGGTGCCAGGCGAGGCCCTGCGGGTTGCGGTGGCCGTAGGTGAAGATCTCATCCCGGCCCGGCCTGCCTACGAAGGGGTTGTCGGGGGGCACGCCGCCGTCGGGCGTCAGCCGGAGTACCTTGCCCGCCAGCGACTCGAGGTCTTGCGCCCTCGATCCCTGGAAGATCTCGCCGGTCGTCACGTAGAGCATCCCGTCGGGGCCGAAGGCGATGCGCCCGCCGTTGTGCAGGTCGCCGCCGGGGATGCCCTGGACGACGATGCGGTCCAGCTCGCCCCTCAGACCCAGGTCCCGCAACCGGACGACCCGGTTCTCGACCGCGCCGCCCACGGCCACGGTCATCATGGCGTAAACGTAAGGCTGCTCCGGAAAGCGGGGATGCACGGCAAGCCCCATCAGCCCACCCTCGCCCCGGTGGCGCACGTCGAGCACCGCCCAGGGCTCGGGGCGCAGCACCCCGTTCTCGATGAGCCGGATCCGCCCCGGCCGCTCACTCACCAGGGCGCGGCCGTCGGGCAGAAAGACCAGCGACCACGGCACCTCCAGGCCGCTCACCCAGGTCTCCACCCGCACCTCCTCGACCGTGGGCCGGAAGCTCTCTCCGACGGCGGCGGCCTCGCGGGCCGCGCCTCGGGCCGGCGCCGAGCCGGCGCCGGCGGTCAGCGAGAACAGGAGCAGCGCCGCAAGCCACCCCCGGAGGCCTCGAAGACCGGGGCGCTCGCCGTGGAGTCTCCTGGTCTCCTCCCGCCGGGCGATGGGATACCAAACCGAGGAAACCCCAGCTGCCGCCATCCCTCGACCCCTCCCACACCCCTGTCCGGCCCCGCGCCGGCGCGGGGCGCCACACAACGGGCAGCGCATGCCTCCGTGCCCCCCTGTTCTATTACGATCGGGGTCCCAGAGCTGCAAGGCCGTTCTGGGGTGAGGCGAGCTCCAGCTGACCTCGTTGTCTCGTTAAGTCGTCCGGGTTTCTTGCCCCGGCGTCTGGGGCTCCTCGCCTGCCCGATGCAAGTGCTCCGCAAGCCGGCGGGCTTCCTGGTCGACCCGGGCGTAGCGAGGGTCGGGCTCGGATGCAGCCAGCCGCTGAAGGTAGGGCCGGTCGAGGTCGTCCCAGTATGCCGCCATAAGCTGGACGGCCCACTCTTTCGACCCTTCGTCGTTCCAGTAGGCTGCGGCCCGAAGGCGATCCGCCACCAGATCCTCGATGCCAATGACGTACACCGGCAGCCCCTCCATCTCTACTACCGAAAGCCTGGCGGGGTCGCCGGCGAGGGGTGAAGGGGGAAAGTCGACGACGAGGGGCACATCGGGGTGGATGAAAGAGGCTCCGTGTCGCTCGAACCCGAGCTGTTCCATCGCCTCGCCGGCTTCCTGAAGCCCCGGCAGGACCAGGGCCAGGTCGGCCGTGAGGTAAGCCCCGCGGGTATAAAACTCCACGGCCGACCCGCCCACCACCACGGGCCGAAGCTGTCTGGGGGCAAGAACGTGGGTGATGGCTGCTGCAGCGCGAAGGTGGCGTTCGAGCCGGTCGGGCGAGCTAACAAAGCGGACGAACTGCTCCCGTGTCATCCGCCACAAGCCTCCACCACCGGGGTCCGATTCGTTCGAATCGCCTGTCCTCCCGTACGAGCCGAAGGGTCAACCTTGCCAGCGACTCCAGCGCCTCGGGATCGCGGGGCTTCCGGCGCGGGCTGTGGCGCAGCGGGTTGAGCGCCCGCATGAATAGCGCCCGGACCTCGGCCTTCTGCTCCGCTCCTGTCCAGCGGAAACGACGCTGCGGCATGGGCGGTCACCCACTTCATGACTCCGGCCGTCATCGTGTCGGGGGCGTACGTGGCTATCGCGTGGGCGAACCGAACGAAAGCTAGCCATGTCCAGGTCACGGACGACCTGCGTCGCTTGGCCCCATTATACCCGCCGGTGCCCGCTCGGCACAGGCATCCGAGCCCCACCCGGCGCTTTCGACGGCCGTCGAAGACGTGGACGAGGAACCCCCGGGGGCGTGTTCGACGAGCATCGAAAACCCGGGGCCGCCTGTGTCCGCTCGCCTGGAGGCGGTTCGCCGGCCGCGCGCGCCACAGGATGAGCCACTCTAGCGGATGCCTGATTCGGTCGTCCGCAAGGTCGAGGAGACAGGGCAGGGGCACGAGCGTGCGGAAAACAAGTCCTGACCTACCTGAGTCGCAGGCAGCCCCGCCATTGAGGGCCCTCGGGGCCACAGATCTCACGTTCGTGCCGGCAACCGGGAATCCTCACACAAGCCGTTGCCCGGGCGAACGCCCCCTATTCCAGCCGCCATGGCACGGCCCAGTGCACCAGCACGAGCGAACCGAGGGTGAACCCTATCAACGCGGCCACCGAGAGCCAGAAGCTCCCGTCGAACTGCCCGGCCAGCGCCAGGGTGAGCGCCTGCGCCGCGTGCGTTGACGGCAACAGCACCGACGCCGTTCGCAAACCCAGGGGAAGACGGGACACCGGCACAAGCACCGGCGAAAGAAACATGATGAGGAAGAAGAGCACCTGCACGATGACGCTGGTCAGTTTCGCAGAGCGCAGCGTCATCCCCAGGGCGACTCCGACACCGGAGAGCGACGTCGCGGCCAGCAGCGCAACGGCGACCACCGACGCCGAGAGGCTGGCCTCGAAGCTCCAGATCCTTGACCCCGC
>JBFMCJ010000255.1 GCA_040754675.1 Bacillota bacterium | reverse complement strand
AGCGGGGGGGTGGTAGCTTTTTGGCAGGAAGAGCGACCGGGGAGCCGAATCGTGGGGGCACCGGGAGGCCTGCGCCGGAGTGCCGCCCGATCCCGGCAGCGAAAGCGGGGCGGTGAGGGAGGGAAAACAAGCGGGAGCATCCCCCACGCGGTCGCCACGCCCGGGATGCTCCCCCAACACCGCCCCCGGCTGCTCTCCCAGATCGGGAGCCTCCCCCGAGGGGAGGGAGCCGGTTTGGTGATCCCCATCTTCGCCGGCCCAGACGTTCGCTCCTACTTGGCCGCCCAAAAAGCGGGCCGGTTGCGACTGCTGCGGGTTTGCCCGGCCTGCGGTGGGCGGCTGTGGGGACACGGGTGCTATCCGCGCGGCGCCGACGAGACGGGGCCGGATGGCTACCACCGAATTCCGGTGCACCGCCGGCGCTGCCGGCAGTGCGGCCGGACGGTCTCCTTTCCGCCCAGCTTCCTGCGCCCCTACCAGAGCCTGGTCAGCGCCGTCCGCCAGCGTCTGTACGAGGGGCGCCGGCGGGGATGTCGTGGCGGGCACTGAGCGGGTCGGTAGGCCGTTCGGTGGCCACCGTGCGTCGGCTCCTTCGAAGGGCCTCGGCCGAGGCGCCGGGGGTCTTGGCCCGGCTGCAGGAGTGGTGGGGGGAGCTGGCCGGGGCCCTTCCTACCGGCCCGCCGGTCCTGCATCCGCCGGAGGATGACCCGTTGGGGGCGTGCCTGGACTTCGCCGAGACACTACGGCAGGGAGTGAGGCAGGCGCATCTTGGGCCGATAGCGGCCGGCCTTCTGGACATGGTCAACCTCCTGCTCCAGGGCGACCCGGCCTGGCTTTGAGGAAAGAAGGCCGGGGCAGGGTGGCTTGTCCCGCTTCATGGTCGATCATCCGTTCGCCTCTGGCCGGGCTGCCGGACCCCCCAAACCCTGGCGCCTTCTCGGATAGGGC
The DNA here is from genome assembly GCA_040754675.1 of Bacillota bacterium. Classification (NCBI taxonomy): domain Bacteria; kingdom Bacillati; phylum Bacillota; species Bacillota bacterium. Next base: position 5,084 of record JBFMCJ010000255.1, on the reverse strand, counting down.
CCGGTTGCCGGAGACTGGAAGCAAACCCCACGACAGGGAGGATGCTTCCATGGCTTCCTGGCCCGACGATACGCTGGCGTTGTTTCGCTACTCGCTCATCGCCCCGCTGTTGGATCCCCTGGCCGACACCGAGGAAAAGCGGCGCTGGCGGGAGGAGGTGGTCGGCCGGGAGCATCTTTTGCCGGACGGCCGGCGCCTGCACGTGAGCGTCCCGACCTTGCGCCGGTGGGTCCGTTGCTACCGACTCGGCGGGTTGGAGGCCCTGCGGCCGGCCATGCGGCGGGACCGGGGATCGGTGCGGGTCGTCACCCCCGAGCTTTTGGAGCAGGCCAAAGCCCTCAAGCGCCAGGACCCGGCCCGCAGCCTGCCCCAGGTGGTGCGGCTGATGGAGGCGGCCGGCCTGGTGGCCCCGCAGACCCTCAAAGCCAACACCCTCTGGCGCCACCTCCACCGAGAAGGCTTAACCCAGCGCATCCTTCCCCCCAAGCCGGGCCTGCGCCGCTTTGAGGCCAAGGCCCCCAACGACCTGTGGCAGGGCGATGCCACGCCGGGTCCGGCGCTGCCGGATCCCCTCCAGCCCGGCCGCATGCGGCGCACGTATCTTCTGGCCTTCCTCGACGACCACTCCCGGCTGGTAGCCCATGCCGAGTTCTTCTGGGCCGAAGACCTCTATGCGCTGGAGCTGTGCTTCCAGCAAGCGCTGTTGCGCCGGGGCCTTCCCTGGCGGGTCTACGTCGACCGGGGCCTCATCTTCCAGGCCGAGGTCTTCACCCGGGCCTGCGCCGAGCTCGGTATCCGCCACATCTCCGGCACGCCCGGCCATCCCGAAGGCCGCGGCAAGATCGAGCGCTTCTTCGAAACCCTGCAAGATCAGTTCCTGCGGGAGCTTTCCCACCACCCTGTCTCGCACCTGTCCGCCCTCAACGAAAGGCTTGCGGCCTGGATCGAGGAGGCGTACCACGTGCAGGTCCACAGCGAGACGGGCGAGGCGCCGGCCATTCGGTTTGCCCGCCTCAAGGAGCGCCGCAGCGTGTCGGCCGAAAAACTCGCCCACGTCTTTTTGTGGCGGCGGGTGCGCCGGGTGGACAAGACCGGGTGTCTTCGCTTCGACGGCAACCGCTACGAAGCGCCACCCGGGCTGGAAGGCCGCCGGGTCGAGATCCGCTATCACCCCCTGCACCTCGAGCGCCTGAGCCTGTTCATCGACGGCCGCCACGTGGGCGACGCCGTCGCCCTCGATCTCGCCCATCCCGTCTACCGCGGCCTCGACCGGGTCCACCACCCGGAGCCGAGCCGCCCCCTCGAGCCACCGATCCCCTACCTGGAGCTTTTGGTCCAGCGCCGGCGACAGCGCCAGGCCCGGGCCCTCTCCCCGCTGCGCCTGAGTCTCATGGATAACCCGGAGGCGATGCCCGATGTTTGAAGCCCACTTTGGCCTGACCGCCACACCGTTTGCCCGGGAGATCCCCGTCGAGCAGCTGTTTGTCTCCCAGGCCCACCGGGAGGCGCTGGCCAGGCTCCACTTCGTCGCCGAACGCCGGCGGGTGATGGTGCTGACCGGGGAGGTGGGTGCCGGCAAGTCGACCACGCTGCGGCGGCTCAAGGCCGAGCTCGACGCCACCCGCTACGAGGTGGTCTACCTGGCCGACGTGGCCTTCACGCCCCGCAGCTTCTTCCAAAGCCTGCTCGATGCCCTGCGACTCGATGCGCCGCACGCCCTGCCCAAGCTCAAGAAGCTCGCCCGGGAGGCCCTGGCCGAGCACTGGCGCACGCAACACCGCACGCCGGTCCTGCTGGTGGACGAGGCGCAGTTCTTGAGCCCGGTCATGCTGGAGGAGATCCGGGGCCTGCTCAACTATGACTTGGATGCCTTTGCGCCCTTCGCCCTGGTGCTCTGCGGCACCCGGGCGCTCGCTGACCGCCTGGCCCTTCGCTCCGTCGAGGCGCTTGCCCAGCGCGTCGATCTGCGCTACCACCTCAGCGGCTTCTCACCCCAGGAGACGGCCGGCTACATCCGCCATCACCTGAAGCTGGCCGGGGCCGACCAGGAGCTGTTCACCGCCCGGGCCCTCGACCATATCCACCGCGCCTGCAACGGCCTGCCCCGGCCCATCAACCAGCTCGCCCACCTCTGCCTCATGGCGGCGGCGGCCCGGCAGGAGCGCGTGGTCGACCACGAGCTGGTCGAGGCGGTCATCGCCGCCGAATGGCAGGCGCCCCAGGCGGTTGGGAGGTGAACGCCATGCGGCTGTGGCTGCGGGGGACCACGCCCATCAGCGTCGAGTGGCGCTGCACCAGTCGGGCCGGGGCCTTGGCCCGGCTGCGCCTGGTCGACGGCCCGAGGGAGGTGGTGCTGGCCTTTGTCTCCCGCCGCGCCATCTACGAGCTGGCCGTCCGCCTGGTGCTGCTTTGGGCGGAGGCACGGGAGGCCGACGGGAGGGCCAGCCGTCGGCAGTTGCCCTGACCCCCCAACTCATCCAGTGCGCGACGACAGCGGTCAAATACCGATCAACGCAACACCATTCTTCTCGAACGGTTCATGTAGCAGGCGCGCTGGCCATCGCCAAGGAGCCGGAAGCCGGCCATTGAGAAAGCAGCAACAACTATGGCAGGATCGAGAAGGTAGTCACGGCTCTTGCGGAACTTGGCCTGCCACACCGCTGGCCGCCAGACCCTCAGGGTTGAACCCCCATTCCCGTTACAGTACACCCACAGGACATCGGCAAGCTCCTTGACGATACCCTGGGTGCCCGGCGCATTAAGCCAACTCTCGCTGAAGCGCACCTTCGGGCGCGAATGGACCTTATAGGATCTGATGACGATGTATTGCAGGGCCCGAAACTCGTTGATACACCGGTGGAGTTCATCCATGCCCGGAAGCGGCTCTCATCGCCCGCCTCTGTGCTTCCCCCCCGCGGAAACGCAGTTACGCATGGCTCGTTTTCGACTAGCTTCCACGTCATCCTACCTCTCGGGGGGGCCTTATGAGCACCCCGCCCGCGCTTGGGGCGGGCTGTCTTAACGTTGCCGTCATTCGGAGGCGCACCGAGGAGGGTCCCGCCAGGCTGCCAGGGGTGAATCCCCGACGATAGCCGTGACCGAATCTAACAGTGAGACCGGAAGCAGGACAAGCCACCTCGCTGCCGAATTACGCGTGCCCTGTCAGGTGGAAGGGTGGCACAGTCACGTGGTGCGCGAGGGCAATGAGCGTGCTCGGCGGAGTGTCAGTGGCGGCGACAGGGATCAGAGTGCCGAGGTCCGGCACACGGCAGCGGAGGAAGTCGCGGTGACGGCCGCCGTCACCCCTGCGGCGCCCGCCTGGGTCAGCCTCGACGGCGACCCGGCCGCGGCTGAGCGCCTGCGGACTGAGCTGGTTGCCCGCATCCGCGCCCACACCGCCCATGTGGGGGTCGTCGGCCTGGGCTACGTCGGCCTGCCGTTCGCCGTCGAGAAGGCCAAGGTGGGGTTCCCCGTCACCGGCATCGAGCAAAACCCGCTCCGGGCCGCCGCCATCAACCGGGGCGAAAACTACATGCCCGAGGTCAAGGACGAGGAGCTGGCCCAGCTCGTTCGGGACGGCCGCCTGCGGGCCGTGACCACCCTCGACGTCGTTCCGGAGCTTGACGTCATCGTCATCTGCGTGCCGACGCCGCTCACGAAAAACCTGACGCCCGACCTTCAGTACATCGAAAACGTGACCCGGGAGATCGCCCGCCGCCGGCGCCCCGGCCAGCTCATCAACCTCGAACCGACCACCTACCCCGGCGCCACCGACGGCGTCATGCGCCCCATCCTGGAGGCTTCGGGCCTCAAGGCGGGCGTGGACTTCTTCCTAGCCCACTCCCCCGAGCGGGTTGACCCCGGCAACAGATGCTACACCCCGAGGAACGCGAACAATGTCATCGGCCGCACTGGCCCTACCTTTCTTGTAGGCTCGGCCCTCTGCGAATGTATCCAGGGCGCGGGGGCAGTTTTCTCGAAGCCGCAGGCCCCTTGGGGTGTTAGGAGATGGAAGGCTGCCACGTGAAGACAGTAATCCTGGCTGGCGGACTTGGCTCGCGCCTCGCGGAAGAAACCACCGTTCGTCCTAAGCCGATGGTCGAGATAGGCGGCAGGCCGATTCTGTGGCACATCATGAGTATTTACGGAAGCTACGGGTTCAATGAATTTATCGTGGCGCTTGGCTACAAGGGCGAGGTCATCAAGGAGTACTTTCTGAACTTCTATGCCATGAATAACGACCTAACCATTGACCTGAGGACTGGTCAAACAACCATCCACGACGGCAACCAGCCGAACTGGAAGGTGCACTTGGTCGACACAGGGTTACGGACCCAGACGGGGGGCCGAATCAAGCGGCTTGCTCGCTGGATTGGCAATGAAACGTTCATGCTTACCTATGGGGACGGGGTCGCTAATGTCGACCTTCGGCGGCTGCTGGACTTCCATCGGTCCCACAGCAAGTTGGCCACCGTTACCGCGGTCCGCCCACCGGCGCGCTTCGGGGGGCTGAGTTTCGATGGAGATCTGGTGGTTCAGTTTGTCGAGAAGCCCCAAACTGGTGAGGGATGGATAAACGGAGGGTTCTTCGTGCTTGAACCGGGTGTGCTGGAATACATCGAGGGCGACGACACTATATGGGAGCGTGAGCCGTTGGAACGGCTTGCCGCCGATGGCGAGCTTGTGGCTTATAAGCACGCCGGCTTCTGGCAGCCCATGGACACGTTGCGGGAAAAGCAACTGCTTGAGGCACTTTGGGAGTCTGGAAAGGCGCCATGGAAAATGTGGCTGTGAACGCAGCGTTCTGGGCTGACCGGCGCGTCTTTGTCACCGGGGCCACAGGGCTCGTCGGTTCGTGGCTAGTGCGAGAGATGGTGGACCAGGGCGCTTATGTGGTGGTTCTGGTTAGGGACTGGGATCCGCAGTCGGAACTCATCCGTAGCGGTACCATACAGCGTACACATGTCGTCCATGGACGCTTGGAGGACTACGAGATCCTGGAGCGGGCCATCAGTGAACACGAGATCGACACGGTTTTCCACCTTGGAGCTCAAACTATCGTCGGTACAGCTTTGCGTAGCCCG
>JBFMCJ010000254.1 GCA_040754675.1 Bacillota bacterium | reverse complement strand
CTCCTTGAGGGCCGGCACCTGCTCCTCGTACGTGGGCTCACCGGTAACCTGGTAGATGACGCCCAGCGGGATGCGGTCGCCCCACTCGTGGGCCTTCTCCCACGCCGCATCGTAGTCGGCCGGGTTGTAGCCGGCCTCGTCGTCGAGCAGGTAGACTCGCTCCCTGTACCAGTCATAGGTGTTGATGCGGTTGAAGATGACGCACGGCTGCAGCACGTCCACCAGCGCGTACCCCTTGTGCCGGATGGCGCGGGCGATGAGCCTGACCAGGTGCTTCGGCTGGCCGGAGAAACCCCGTGCCACGAACGTGGCGCCGCCCGCGAGAGCGAGCGCCAGCGGGTTGACGGCTTTCTCGATGGACCCGTCCGGCGTCGTGCTGCTCACGAACCCCCTCTGCGACGTCGGCGCCGTCTGGCCTTTGGTCAGCCCGTAGACCATGTTGTTCTCCACGATGTGGGTGATGTCGGGGTTGCGCCGCAGGACGTGCAGGAAGTGGTTGCCGCCGATGCCGTACCCATCCCCGTCGCCCGTGACGGCGATTACGTGCAGCGACGGGTTGGCCAGCTTGATGCCCTGCGCCACCGGCAGCGCCCGGCCGTGCAGCGTCGTGAAGCCGTTGGCGTGGATGTAGTCCGGCAGCTTGCTGCCGCAGCCGATGCCGGAGACGAAGACCACCTCGTGCGGGTAGATCTCGAGTTCCGACAGCGCCTGCTTGACGGCGTTGAGTATGCCGTAATCGCCACACCCGGGACACCAGGTGGGGCGAACCGGGCTGTTATACAGCTTCACGTCCAGCATGAAGGGCCACCCTCTCCAGCCGGCTCAGGATGTAGCCGCACGTGATCGGCCGGCCATCGTCCCGGGTGATGACCTCGTCCGCCTTCCGGCCGGTCTCGGCCCGAATCAACCGGGCGAACTGGCCGGTCAGGTTGCCCTCGACCACCACCAGGTAGCGCACCGACGCGATGGCGTCCGATGCGCCTTGCGAGAACGGCCAGATGTCTACGAAGTGCAGGGCGTTGGCCGAGACGCCCTCTGCGTTCAGCCGATCCACCGCCTCCCGGATGGCTCCCTTCGAGGAGCCCCACCCGACCAGCGAGATGTCTGCCTCTTCCGGGCCGTACCGTTCGGGCGGCCGCATCTCGGCCCGGGCCGCCTCGAGCTTGCGCATCCGCTTGGCCTGCTGGGCGTTGCGGTTTGCCGGGTCCTCGTCCTCGAAGTGCCCGAGCTCTGTGTGCTCGTCCGAGTTGGACATCTGCACCGCTTCCGGCAGCCCCACGAGCGCCCGCGGCGAGACGCCGGTCGGCGTGATCTGGTAGCGGGCGTACGGCTTGCCTCCGAGCCGCTTCAGCTCGTCGCGGCCAATCCACTCACCCCGGTCGATCCGGACGCCGGCGATGTCAAAGCTCGACTCGGGCGCACTCTTGAAGCTCGAGGCGAGAAAGCCGTCCGTGAGGACGATCACGGGGCACTGGTACTTCTCCGCCAGGTTGAACGCCCGAACGCCCGCATCGAAGCACTCTTCCTGCGACCCCGGAGCCAGGATGATCCGCGGGAACTCGCCTTGCGAGGCGTGCAGCGAGAAGAGCAGATCGCCCTGGCCGGTGCGGGTCGGCATCCCGGTGGAAGGCCCCGGCCGCTGGGCCAGAACCACCACCACGGGCACCTCGGCCATGCCCGCCAGTCCCAGCGCCTCCACCATCAGCGAGAAACCGCCGCCCGACGTGGCGGTCATGGCGCGGGCCCCTGCGTAGCCGGCGCCGATGGCCATGGTGATGGCGGCAATCTCGTCCTCGGCCTGCTTGGAAACCAGCCCGTAACGGTTGGCGTGAGCCGTCAGCCACTCGTACAAGGATGACGCGGGCGTCATGGGGTATGCCGCGATGAAGCGGCAGCCGCCGGCGAGCGCCCCCAGCCCCACGGCCTGGTTGCCGTTGATCAGGATCGACCTGCGCCCGTTCGGGCGCCCCGGCGAAAGCGGCCACCGGAAGCGGCCGTGCCAGTTGGTGCGCGCGTGCTCGTAGCCGGCCCGCGCCACCCTCAAATTGGCTTCCGCCACGTCCGAGCCCTTGCGGCGCCCGAAGTTCTCCCGGATGACCTCTTCGATGGTCTCCAGGCCGGCGCCGATGAGCGCCGCGGCCACACCCAGCGCGGCGGTGTTGGCCATCACCTTGGTGCCGCCGGCCGACTCGGCGATGCCTGAAAACGGCGCCACCAGGGCCTGTACCCCTGCGGCCTCCACCCGGCCGGCGAACCGCGCCAGTGGCTCGTCGAGCACGAAGACGCCCCCCGGTTCCATCTCGCCGAGGTGCGCGTCCACACTGGCATCATCAAAGGCGAGGAGCAGGTGTACCCGGTCGGAGGGCGCCGCGACAGGGCCGTTATGGCTCACCCGAATGGCAAAGGCGTTGTGGCCGCCCCGAATGCGCGACATGTAGTCCGACCAGGTGAAGACGTGTAGCCCGGCGCGGTGGAGCGCCCGGGCAAAGCCCGCCCCGCTGGATTCGACACCCTGCCCGGCTTCGCCGGCCAGTTTCAGCGTCAGATCGCCTGCTGTCACGGGCATCCCTCCGGGTGCGACTGCGTGTCTGGTTTATACCAAAACAACCGTTCCGGCGCATTATAACATGGCTTCGCTCCCAGCGAAAGCGTGGGCGTATGTATACATGCGGGGGTGGCTCGTGCCGTAGCGCTGGCGGCGAACGGACCCGGTCCTGGGGGCGTTTGAACCGGTAGCGGCGTTTGAAACTTACGGCCGGCCAGGCGAGAGCGTACCGCCCTGCGAGGGACGCGCAGCGCCGGGGGTATCGTCTCCGCCGAAGCGGCGCAGCAGCTCCGGGACGGAAAGCCAGATGATCTTCAGGGGTTCGGCGCTCGTGAGGCGGTCCCGGCCCCCCGCGGCGTAGAGGAAACTGAGCCAGCGCTCGTAGGCGGCCAGGAACCGGGCCGACCGGTCATCCGGGAGGTCATGCACCTCAAACCCGAGCCGCCCCGCGGCGCGGTGCAAGAGCGTCTTGCCATACAGCGCCTTCACCGGAACGGATACCCTGCCGGCCTCAATCTCCCGCGCCAGTCCCCGCAGCACCGAACGCATCTCGCTGCTCAAAGCGGCCACCACCCGAAGGGTGGAGCCCCCGGCCTCGGCCCACCGGTCCATCACCCTGGGGCTGTTGATATGCACCTCGGCCACCCAATCGCCGGGCCGCACGGCGGTACCATCCTGAAGCGTCACACCCGGCCCCGGCCAGCGGCGAAACCCGAAGCGCAGGGCGGAGCCTTCCGTCCCCGGCACCTCGTAAAGCCGGTAGAGCCTGGCGAACAGCCACTCCCACCCCGACCAGGCGTGCGCGAGCAGGCGGTGTGCCGGAGATGGCCGGTACGCCGCTTCACGGGCCCGCCCCGCGGGCCTCGCCGGCCCTGGTTCAGCTACCACCACAAGCCCCGTCCCTTCCCAACAGCTCCGAGAGCGTGACGGCGTGCAGGCCCAGGGCGTGCGCCTGCCGCAGCGCCGCCGGTAGAACGTCCGCCAGCACCTGCGCCCGCCCGGGAGGGCCGCCGTCGTGGAGGTCAATGATGGCGCCCGGGCGCAGTGCCCCGATCAGCGCCTTCGCGAGCGCCTCAGGCCTCGGGCGCCGCGCCCAGTCAGGCGGTGCCGCCGACCAAAGAGCGATGCGCATCCCCATCCGCCGGGCGCACACCGCCGCGGCCATGTTGAAGTGCCCCCAGGGGGGCCGGTAGAACCGCGGGGCGTGGCCCCCGGTGAGGTGCTCGACCACGGCGGCCGCCTCCTGCAGCTTCTCGCACGTCTCCCGCGGCCCCATCAGCCAGAGGTGGCGGTGGTTGAAGCCGTGCAGCGCGATCTCGTGGCCGCCCTCCGAAAGCCGCCGGATCTCGCCGGGGAGGCGAAGTGCCTGTTCCGCCAGCACGAAGAAGGTGCCCCGGGCCCCCGCGGCTTCGAGGATCTCCGCAATGCGCGCCGTCCAGACCGGAACCGGCCCGTCGTCGAAGGTGAACGCCACAGCCCGGGAACCGAGGGGCCCCTCCTTCAGCGTGCCGCGCCCGAGGCCGCGATACCACACCTGGGCCCCCGCGGTGTAGACGGCAGCCGTGGACAGCACCAACAGCCCGAAAGCCGCGGCTACGGCCAGGCCCGCGGTCACGCCGGGACGTGCTCCAGCACCCGGGTCGCCGCGTCCAGCGCGGCCTGCGGGCGGCCCAGGCTCCTCGCCCGTTCGCCAAGCGAGCGCCGGTGAGCCGGGTCTTTCAGCAGAGAGGCGACGACCCGCTCGAGCGCCGGCGGGTTCGGGGCAACTTCGGCGGCACCGTGGCGCCGGAGGTAGGCGGCGTTACCCTCCTCCTGGCCCGGGATGGGCGAGTAGATGACCGTCGCGGTACCCACCGCCAGCGCCTCGGATACAGTAAGCCCGCCGGCCTTGGTGACCAGGACGTCGCTTGCCACCATGAGTTCCGGAACGTTCTCCACGAAGCCCAGCACCCGCACCGGGTGGGACGAGCCGGCGAGTTCGGCGGAGAGGGCGCGGGCGAGTTGCTGGTCGTACCCGGCCACGACCAGAAGCTGGAGGGGTTCCCGCAAGAACGCGAGCCGTTGGCAGGCCTCGACAGCTCCCCGCATCATGCCGTAGGCACCGATCATGACGACAACGGCGGGCAGGTCTTCCTCGAGGCCCCACCGGGATCTGGCCGTTTCCCGGTCGGGGAGCTTCGCAAAGCCCTTCCGCAGGGGGATGCCCGTCACGGCGATGCGCGACGCCGGAATCCCCCGGACCACCAGATCGTCGGCCACCTCCTGGCACGGTACCAGGTAAAGCGACGTGGCGGGATGGACCCACTGGCTGTGGAGGATGTAGTCCGTGATGACGGTGACGGCGAAGGTACTCCGGCGCAGCTTCCCGTCATGGACGAGCTCCGCCACCACGCCGCCGGGGGTCGGGTGCGTGGAGACCACCACGCCGGCTCCCGAGGCCGTCACGAGCCGCCGTACGCTCGACTCGCCCAGGTGGTAGAGACGCTGCTGCCAGAACGAGTCCGGCTCGATGCGCGCCGTGCGCTCGTAAAACCCCCGCCACAGGATCGGGGCTTTCCGCACCGAGTAGATGTACGCCAGGCGGGTCGCGGCGTTGAACACGGGGTTGACCAGGTCAAAAAAGTCCACCGTCGCCGTACGGACCTCGGGCCGGAGCTCGCCCATGGCGTCCACCAGGGCCCTGGTGGCCTGGATGTGCCCGTTGCCGTACGTCGCCGTCAGCATCAGGATGTCGGCCCGGTCGATGCTCTGCCAGACCGGAGCCGGCCTGAGCCGATAGACAGCCCGTCTCAGCGACTGCCGGAGGTGCTGGCCTCCGATTCGGGTGCCGTCCATTCAGCGATGGTGCTCTCTACCTGCGCCAGGTCCGACCCCGACACCTCGTACGTGAGCTGGTCGGCGCCCTGCTCCACGTACACGGTGCGGGGCGAGGGCCGGTCCGTCGACGCCGGCGCCGAAAGCAGCACCGGGATCGACAGCCGGGTCACCGGGGTGCTGTCATGGCCGGCGACTGTGATCTCGATCACCCCGGCCGCGCCCTCTCCAGTTCGACCCGTCTTCGGCACGGACCTCCCCACGGCCACCACCCGGTCACCCCGGAGCCGCCACAAGGCGTCAAACAGGCCGTCGACCTCGTCCTGCTTGGGGCGCCGCCCGCCCGGCTGGAGCACCCACTGACCCTGGCCGTCCTTTTCGAGGGTGAGGGGGCCCGGCCGGCCCGTCATGCTGAACGAGATGCGCTGGAGCTCACTGCGGGAAAGCCCCAACACCTGGTGCCGGATCCACCCGTCGGACGTGGAGGCGAGCAGCGCCTCCACGTCGCTTGCGGGGAGCGTGTATACGGAGGGCTGGCCCTCAAGCTGCACGTAGCGCTCGGACGATTCGGCCGCGGCGCCCACCCGGAGCGTCATGGTGCGGTTCTTGCCCTGTTCGTCACCGGAAGCCTGCCCGTCTGGCGGCCTGTACTCCACCGTCACGACGGCCTCGGGGCGCGCCAGC
>JBFMCJ010000253.1 GCA_040754675.1 Bacillota bacterium | reverse complement strand
ACGCGTCCTTCAAGAAGGACTTTTGTTACGGTGGCGGTAGTGCTAACCCTGACCCGCTCCCCTGCCGGGCCGGCGCCGGCGACGTTACGGGGCCAGAGGGGTTGATGTCGCTGCCATGAGCGCCAACGCTGAGCGGCCGCTGGCCGGCGCGCCGGCGACCCCGCGCGGCGCCCGGGGTGCCGATCGCCTCCCGCACCAAGAGGCTGTCGAACGGGTGATCGTCCAGATGCGCCGCCAGCTCGCCGAGGGCCTTGCCCTTGCGGAGATGGCCGAGATCGCGCGCTTGAGCCCGTTCCACTTCCTGCGGGTCTTCCGAGCCATGACGGGACTCACGCCCCGTGACTTCCTGGCTGCGCTGCGCCTTCAGGAGGCCAAGCGGCTGCTGTTGACGACCGGCTTGAGCGTCACCGACGTCTGCTTCGAGGTCGGCTACACCAGCCTGGGAACCTTCACCACCCGCTTCACCCGGCTCGTCGGGGTAACCCCCGGACAGTTCCGCCGCATGGGAGAGCGGGTGGTGGAGGCGTGCATCCGGCCTCTCCAGGTGGCCCGGGCGGGCCAGGTGTCTCTTGCCGGCCCGGCGGGACCGGCCAGGGGCGGGGTGGCCGGCCGCATCGACGCCCCGAGCGCCCCGGCCGGGCTGATCTTCGCCGCCCTCTTTCCACTCTCGGCGCCGCAGGGCGAGCCGCCGGCCTGCACGGTGCTGCCGTGCGGGCCCGGGCCATATCGCATCGACCCGGCGCCGGACGGGTGGTTTTACGTCCTGGCCTGCTCGGTGCCATGGGGCGACGACCCGCTGGGGTACCTCCTGCCCGCCGAGGACGTATGGGTGGGTGCCTCTCGCGGCCCCGTGCAGGTGAAGGGCGGCCGGGCAGGATCGGCGGTCGACATCGCCCTGCGCCCGATCCGGCCGACCGATCCGCCCATCCTGCCGGTCTGCGCGTTCATGCTCGCCCGGCGGCCTGAGCTCAGAGCAATCGGGAAGAGGCGAGGAGGGCCATGCGCCACTTGCGCTGGTCGTGAGGGCAGATCCCGGGCACGGGCACCTGAACAGCTCCCGGCAGAACGCCCGGGTTTCCCGCGGCGCCGCGGCCGTTCGGCAGGTCCCGGAAGGAATCCCTTTTCTTGACAGAGCCGGGCGGGCGGCGTAATCTGCCAGCGAGCACCCTTTTGTCGAACGCGTCATGGTACCAGGAAAGGCTGGCGTCTGCTGTGGGCCTGAGCACCGGCCCGCTGCGCTTCAGCCGCCGCGGTGAGGCCATCGAGACCGTCCGGCTCGACCGCATGGCACTGCACTTGCTCGCGGCCGGCGAAGGCGTCGAGGTCATCCGGCACGTGATGGAGCCCAAGGCCCGCTGGGCGCTGCGCCCCGCCGAGGGGTGGCATGCGCTGGAGTGCTTCGTGGTGGAGTCGGGCAAGCTTCGCTGGTTCCGCCCGGACGGTGACGTCCTGCTCGGGCCCGGCGACTGCGTGGCGGCGCACCCGGTCACCGAGGAGTGCCTGTTCCGGGCCGAGACTGAACTTTCGCTCCTGTACATCACCTCCGAGCCCGTCTTCGCCCAGTACAGCCAGGAGTCCCGGCAGATGATGGAACTCGCCGTCACCGTCGAGCAGAAGGACGGCTACACCGCCGGCCACTGCCGGCGCATCATGACCCGCTCCATGGCGGTGGGGCGGCGGCTGGGCCTGCCTCCGGGCCGGCTGTGGGCGCTTCACTACGGGGCGTTTTTGCACGACCTGGGCAAGGTGAGCATCCCGGACGACGTCCTGCGCAAACCGGGTCCTCTCACGCTCGACGAGTGGCAGATCATCTACCGCCACCCCCTCGTGGGGAGCGACATGGTGGAACGCACCGTGCTGCGCCAGGCCGCGCCCATCATCGCCCAGCACCACGAACGCCTCGACGGCAGCGGCTACCCCAACGCCCTGCGGGGCGACGCCATCCTGCTCGAGGCGCAGATCGTGGCCGTGGTGGACGCCTACGACGCCATGACCAGCGACCGCCCCTACCGGAAGGCGAAGCCCGCGGACGCGGCCATGCAGGAATTGTGCGCTTTGAGTGGAACCCATTACCGCCCGGACGTGGTGCAGGCATTTCTCGCGACCCTGGCCGAGGAACCCGGCCGGGGCCAGCCGGCTCCGCCAGAGGAGGGGTGAGCAGTGAAGCGCTGGGGTTCCGTGGTGGCGTCGTTGCTGGTGGTGGGGGCCTTGCTCGTCTGGGCCGGGGCGGTGTTCGCCGGCGAGGTCAACAGGTCCGCGGTTGCGGACGTGACGACCCGAGGGGATGCGTTCGTGAGCGTGAGCGTGCACGGCGGGGCCGTCAGCGTGGTCGTCCTGCCGGGGTGGCAGACGGCTGATTACTCCACGATCCACGTGCAGGTGAAGGACAAGGTCGACGCCATCGCCGACCCGCCCTGCATGATGTTCGCCGACGCGCCGGACATCGACTGAACGACCACCTTGCCATTCGTGGGTGCACCATTGAGCACGGTCCCCTTCGTGCCCGTTGGCCGCAGGCGGTGACCATACATCTGCCGACCGCGTGAGGGTTGCGGCAGGGCTGATGCTGAAGTTACGGTGCGCGTGGCCTCGCGCACCGTTTCGTTATTGATGCACGATGAAAGGCGAGGCCCGTATGTCCAGCGCCTCGGGATCGGGACCGCCCCCCGGGCGAGGAGTGCACTGCCACTACTGCGAGGCGATAGCTGCCGCGGACCCTTCCTACGCCGGGCGCGAGGCCGAGTTCGACCTGGGGTCGCAGGCGCCGCGTTGCGCGTGGCACTGGCGGTTTGTGTGCGATTGCTGTCGGCAGCCGGGGCACTTCATGACCCGCTTTTTCTGCCCGACCTCGGGGCGGCTGCTGTGCCGGGAGTCGGGCGAGGTGAGCGTCGAGTGGGGCCGGTTTTGGGCGTGGGACATGTGGTGGATTCTGCGGTGCCCGGACTGCAGCGGTAGCCACCCGTCACTGGACTATGCGGAGTTCCTCGGAACCCATCCCTGGCAGACAGATCCCGCAGCGGCCGCCCGGCGCCGGTGGCTCTCCGTCGAACCGCACCTGGTGCGCTACCCGCCGCCGCAGCCGACCCGGGTGCCCATGGAAGCGCTCAGCGATGCCGACTTGGACGCCGCCTGGAGTGCCAACGCCGATGTGTGGCACGCCGGCTACGACGAGCGGGGTGACCGCAACCGCAAATACCGCAGCGACCCGGTGCTGCTGGCGATGCTGGGCGACGTGGCCGGGCAGCGGGTGCTGGATGCCGGCAGCGGCAACGGATATCTCGCCCGGATGCTGGCGAGGCGTGGAGCCCGGGTGGTGGCCGTGGAAAACGCCCGGCGGCTGTATGAGATTGCGGTGGCCGAGGAGGCGAGGGGGCCGCTCGGGATCGAACTGCACCACGCGTCCATCTCGTCGATGCCGTTTCTGGCTGACGGGAGCTTCGATGCGGCGGTGGCCAATTATGTACTGATGGACGTGAGGGATTATGAGGCCGCCATCGCTGAGGTGGCTTGGGTGTTGCGGCGGGGCGGGCGGTTCGTGGCGGCGATCTCTTATGGGACGGCGGACGCTCAATGGCACGTGGTGGCACCCGATTCGCCGAGGAGAGAAGACCGGTTGGGATGGATGATCGACGACTACTTCGTGCGGCGGGCGGTGGTGGTACAGTGGGGGCAGCTCAAGCCGTTCGTCAGCTTCCACCGGCCGCTGCGGGACTATGTAGCGGCAGCGCGGCGGGCCGGGCTGGAGCTTCGCGACCTCGATGAGCCCGAGTGGACCCCCGAAGCCGAGCGGGATTTACCGGCCTCGGTGGTGCGTGTGTGGCAGCGCATCCCGTACGCCACCGTGCTCAAGTGGGTTCGCACATAGACACTGAAGGACGCGGTTCATTACCGAGGAAGGCAGGTTGCAAGGGGCGCCGTGGAACATTGACAGACTGCTCGTTCCTCAAGGAGGCTGGGGACGGGGTGGTCCTCTTCGTGCGCGTTCAGCCGGGAGCCGCTCGCTCGGAGGTGGCTGGACTGCACGGCAACGAACTGAAGCTGAGAGTGGCCGCTCCACCCGTTGAGGGCCGAGCCAACGAGGCGGCCCGAACACTCCTGGCCGAACTCATCGGTATGCCGAAGTCGGCCATTACCCTGGTGCGGGGGACAGCTTCCCGAAGCAAGTGCTTTTCGCTCCGGGGCACGACCGTCCAGGCCGTATGCGAGCGGCTTTCTTCCTACCTGGGACATTGACCCTTCAAGATGGGGACCGGCCGGGCGGCTCTGGCCATGAGGCGACAAGTCTGTCCACGGCGTCAACGAACCGCTGTGCTTGTGCAAGAACCTCGCTGGCTCTCCCAGGAGGGGGAGCAAACCGCTCTTCGTAGTCTGCTTCTCGCCTCAAGGTTTCTGCGCCGAGCAGCATCCGGCCTAAAGCACGGTCGATGAGGCCCTCTTTCACGAACTCCCTATTGAAGGCGCTGATAACACCAGAGTGCTTGACTCGGTCGATCTGCTTCAGCGCTAGCGCCGCTCGTGCCGCGGTGAACATTGCATAGTAAGCCCTACTGATGGCGTCGGCTTCCAGCCCGTTAGCTAACAGGACTTCAGCGGCTTTAAGCTTTTCACGAGCCTTGGCAAGTCGGTACCTGGCAAAATCCCCCCAGGAAACAGCGTCGTCCATCATGTTACGAGAATTCCTTCCCGAATGACGTTGAGGGCAAACTGAGACCCCGCTTGGCGATACGACTCGAACTGGCTCGTATCGAAGAGAACAATCGATATGTCTGCGTCGGACTCGAGCTGCACGTCCAGCAGTACGTCAAACACGGTCGACTCAAGCTCGCGGTCGAGCCCCCGGACTAAGACCAGCAAATCGATGTCGGAGTCCGCGCGGGCGCCTCCCCGCGCTCTCGACCCGAACAGGAGGACGCGATCGAGGCGCCCGCCCAAGCGTTGCTTGAGCCCCCGGACAAAGTGCTTTACTGCATCCTGCTCGTGTGTTGTGAGCTGCACGGCAACCTCACCCGGGACTCTCCCGGACTTCATGGTACCACAGACGCGGAGCGAGTTGCGGTGGTGGTGGACTGACGGGACCCGAGACACGCCCACCGTGGCAACTCTCGGGTCCCGGTATACGCCTTATTGACAGATGTCGATGCATAGGCTACCCTTATCGTCAGTCGAAGGTCGCCACCACAGGCGGGGGATAACACCTTGGTCCGAGGATATCGACGAGGCACCAAAGCCGCAGCCGTCGAGCGCGAAGCAAGACACCGGTACAGCTTGGGGGCTACGCAGGTCATGGCGCACGGTGCGGTTGCGCCGGAAATGCGTGGCTGCTGTGAGTCCGTCATCCGGCCGCAAGTCAGTCCCCCCGAGCTCGCTCGGTGGGCGAGCATCTTCCGAGCCCTCGATGACCCCACCAGGCTGGGTATCCTTGTGTTGCTCGCGGCACAGAGGCGACCCCTGTGCGTGTGCGATATCGTGGCGTACTTTTCGCAGGGGCAGCCGGCGATCTTCCATCGCCTCACGGT
This sequence comes from Bacillota bacterium, assembly GCA_040754675.1. Taxonomy (NCBI): domain Bacteria; kingdom Bacillati; phylum Bacillota; species Bacillota bacterium. The sequence goes on along the minus strand of JBFMCJ010000253.1, from coordinate 578 downwards.
CTTGCGCGGTGCGGGCCTTGTCACGGCGGAACGGCGCGGTCTGTGGGTCCACTATCGGGTCTCGCCATCCGGGCTGATGGAGGCGTGGCGTGCCATTGGCCGGTTGATCCCGTGAGCCGGATTGGAAGCGTGATGCCGGGAGAGAGGACCGATGCAGAGTGGCGCGGTAAACCCCGATGTATCGAAGCATGTCAATATAGTCTCGCCCGCAAAGCACCTTTCTGAGCGACATCAGAGCCAACGGAGACATAGCGGTGGGCTTGTATTCCTGGAGGACCTTGGACGTGATTGCTCGAGACGGTCAGGAGCGGCTGCTGCGGGAAGCCGTGGTGGGACGTCTTGCTCTACTGGTGGCGAGGTCGTAGGGACGCACGCGTGGGTGTGTAGTTTCACTGCGGAGAGGAGCAGGGCCCATGAAGCAGGTTGAGGGTGAAAAGAGACCTCGAGCGTCCCAGGCCGAGGATCCCGAGGCTATCGTCCGGGCGGTGCGAGAGCACTACGCTGAAGTCGCCACGCGCGCAGCCCGTTCGAGCAAGCGCCGGCAGGGATCGGGGGACGGCTGCTGCGGGCCTTTTGCC
>JBFMCJ010000252.1 GCA_040754675.1 Bacillota bacterium | reverse complement strand
ACCGCGCTGTGCCCCTGGGTGTCGGCTGACCTCGCGCACCCGGAGGGGGTGTGCCTGGGCCGCAACCTGGTGACGGGCGCGCCGGTGTTCTTCGACCCCCACGCGGGGCCGCCGGTGCTTGCCAACCCCCACGTGGGGGTATTCGCCACTTCGGGCGCGGGGAAGACCTTCTTCGTGAACCTGCTCTGCGCCCGCTCGGCGCTGTTTGGCCGGCCCACGGTGTTCGTCGACCCCGAGGGAGGGTACAGCCGCATGGTGCAGGCCCTGGGCGGCACCGTGGTGCGTCTCGCGCCCGGCCGGCCGGTGGGGGTGAACCCGCTCGACCTGGAGGAGGACGAGCGCGAGCGGAGGGTGCCCCTGGAGTCGAAGGTGGTGGACGTGAGGTGGCTGGTGTCGGCCATGGTGGAGCGGGAGGGCGAGAGGCTGTCCCTGGAAGAGCAGTCCCTGCTTGAGCAGGCGGTGCGCGAGGAGTACGCCTCCCGCGGGATCACCGCCGACCCGGCCTCGCTCTGGGACAGGACGGTGTCGGTTTCCGGGGAGGCAGCGGCCTTTGGCCCGCGCAAGAAGGCCATGCCCACCCTGTCTGATTTAGCCGCGCGGCTGGAGCGGGTCTCGCCCCGCCTGGCGACCCTGATGAAACCGATGCTGCGGGGCGGCAGCCTGGGGATATTCGACGGGCCCAGCGAGGTGGCGCTGGACAAGGCGCTCGTCGCCTTTGACGTGTCGGACCTCGACGAGCGGTTCCTGCGGCCGCTTGCCATGCAGGTTCTCCTGGGGTGGATCTGGGAGAAGTTCGTCAAGCGCGACCCCGAGGTGAGAAAACAGGTCGTGATTGACGAAGCATGGATGTTCCTCAAGCACAGGGACAGCGCGGACTTCATGGAGGAGATGGCCCGGCGGGCCCGCAAGCGGCACTGTGCGCTGGTGGTGGTGTCGCAGAGCTTCCGGGAGTTCGCCGAGAGCGCCCAGGGCCGCGGGGTGCTGGCCAACACCGACACGGTGGCGCTCATGCAGCAGAGCGCCGCGGAGCTCGACGCCGTGGCGGAGTTCTTCCGGCTGCCGCAGGGCCAGCGCGACTTCCTGCGCCAGGCCCAGGTGGGCCAGGCGCTGCTGCGTGCGGGCAAGCAGGCGGTGGTGCTGCAGGTGGAGGCCTCGCCACGGGAGTACGCCATCATCACCGGGGAGGAGGCCGAAGGGGAGGCCCGGCAGTAGTTGCCAGGGCCTCCTCTTTCTTGTAAAATCTAATCAGGTCGGACGACGGGCGGACTGGCCAGCCCCGAAGGGGCCGGAATAAGGGAGGGAGGAGGTGCGGCGGCAGTCCCCCGAGGGGGCGGGAGATTTGCCGGAGTGGTGCGGCTGGGATACAGGTTGGGGCTCCTCGTGGGATGGGTGGCAGTTGGCGTTTTCATCGGACGGGCAATACCGCGTCTAAGCGAGTTTGTTCCCTGGTTCAGCACCCTGTGCGCGGTGCCGTCCGCGAAGAGCGATCTGGGTTGGCTGGTGCTGGGTGTTCCGCTCCTTGTATGGCTCGCGCCTGCGTTCTGGTCGTCTTATGAGAAGGTCGGGAACGAACCTCTTGGGCGTCTCGGGTACTGGGCCGGCACGGTCTGGGCGGCCTTCTTCTGGAGCATACTGGTTGACAACATCTGGGGTGGGTGGGTATCCGGTTCGTCCTTGTGGCTTGCGCACTGGCTTGCGAGGGCGGCGGCAGCAGTTGTGTTTCTTCCCCTCCTCGGTCTGTTGGTGTTCGCCCGCGGCGTTGAACTTACCAACCCCATCGCCATCATCTTGGGGCTGGGCATGTTGTATGTCGGCGTTGCACCTTACTTCTTCACCAGGTTCACGCTGTGGACGGCCCTGCCGGGCACCAGCGTGCCACAGTTCCGGCTCCGGGCTGCTGGAGTCCAGGGGTCTGGATCCGCGGCAGTGCCGGACCGGGGAGACACGCGTCGGAACCGAGACGTTGCACAGAGCAAACCCTCTCCGGTGAGCATTCCTGTCAAGAAACGTGATCCCCATGCGTTCGACGGGCTGGTGGGGTTGGACGAGCCCATCCAGGCCCTGAAGATGGCCCTGGAGCTGCCTGCACTCTATCCCGACCGGGTCAAGAAGTACGGGGTGGAGGTTGACCGCGGGCTTTTGCTAGCCGGCCCGCCGGGCACGGGTAAGACCTCGCTTGCCCGCGCGGCGGCGCGCTACTTTGGTTGCGCGTTCCGGAGCATCAGCACCCCGCAGTTGCTTGGCTCCTACGTCGGTCAGTCGGAGCAGAACCTGCACAACTTGTTTGCGTGGGCCCGGGAGAACACGCCCTGCATCCTGTTCTTCGACGAAATCGACGCCATCGGCCGCAAGCGCGACGGCGCCCACCACAACCGGCCCCACGACCTCCTGCTGGACGTGCTCTTGCAGGAGCTGGACGGGTTTGAGGACCGCACGGGGGTGTTCGTGCTGGCGGCCACCAACCGGCCCGACGTGCTGGACGAGGCGCTGGTGCGGCCGGGGCGGTTCGACCGCATAATCCACATCGGCCTTCCCGACCGGCAGGCCCGGCTGAAGCTGTTCGAGATGTTCCTGCAGGGCAAACCCGGCTGGGGGGATTTCGACCGGGGCTGCCTCGAGCGCCTCGCGGACCTTACGGAGGGCAGGAGCCCGGCGGAGATCAAGAACCTGGTGAACGAGGCTGTGAGGCGGGCGGCGTTGGAAAACGAGCCCGTCCGTCCGCGGCACTTCGGCCTCTGATCCGGGCCCACCTGGCGGGGGAGCGCCGCGCTGCGCTCCCCCGCCTCTGTTTTGTGGAGGCTTTTGCGCCGGCTCGAAAGCCAGGCCTTTGTCTGGAGGCGGAAGGCGTGACATTCATAGGGAACCTGATAGGCAACTTCTTTGCCGGGATTGCCGAGGCGATATTCAGGTGGGCCGGGTTCCAGACGCCGGCCCAGCTCATCTTCGGCGCGGGCAGGGACCTGGTCGCGGGTACTTTTCTGCCGCGGGAGTGGGAAGCCCTGTCGCGGTGGTACGGGATCATGTTCTCCATCGGCCTGTCCGGGCTCGTGGTCTACCTGGTGGTGCTCGTGCTCGGCCTGAGGCACGTGCTGGGCTCCGCCAGCCCCTCCGACCGCGCCTCGGCCATGGAGTCGATGTGGGACGTGTGCGGGGCGATTGCCCTGGCCGTGTTTGCCCTGCCGTTGCTGCGGGCCCTCCTCGACGTGAACTGGGCGCTGGTGAACGCTGTCTCCAGCTGGATGGGCTCGGGCGGGATGACCTGGGCCCAGCAGTTCGGCGAGGGGTGGCTGCGGGAGCTGCAGGCGCCGGGCAGCCCGTTCTGGAACGGCGCGGCCAAGCTGGTCTTCGCCGCGGTGTGCCTGCAGCTCAACTTCCTGTACCTGGTCCGGAAGCTCGTGCTGGTGGTCTCGGTGGTGCTCATCCCCCTGTTCTCGTGGGCGTGGGCCTTCCGCGGGATCAGGCTGCCCGTCCTGCTCCTGGGCACGGAGATAGTGTCGAACTCGTTCATGTCGTTTTCTCACGCCTTCGTGCTGGCGCTGATATGGGACCTGTTCTACCGCCAGGGTCCCTCACCCGGGGCAGGGATGACCTCCGAACTGGCCGCACTGCTCGGCCGCGGGGTGGGCATCCTGGTCTCCGTGTCGGTGCTGGTGGCGACCGTGGCGCTGGCGCTGAACGGGTACCGGGTCATGACTTCGGTCGATCCCCGCGCGCGTGCGCAGGCCATGGCGGCGCTGAGGAAATGGCTGGTGGCGGCAGAGTTCCTCTTCGGTGCCTGGGTGATTCACCGTGTCATCATGGAGGTGATGTTGCGATGAAGCATGTTGCTGTTCGGCCGGGGGTGAGCGGCGAAAAGGCGTGGCGGTTTGCGGTCGCGGTCCTCGCGGTCATGTGCGTGTCGGTGCTGGTCGCGGCTCCTGCGCGGGCGGGGTATGCGTACGACCCGGACGTGCTGGTCAAGGTGCCCCCGCTGCCGTCGGAGCCCCAACCGTCCTCGCCCGCGGGCTCCGCCGGTTCGTCCGACGGTTCCCTGTTTGACGCCTGGTGGGCGAAGCTGTTCTGCCTGTGGCTGCTTATCCCCGTGGCGGCCTTCGTGCGGCGGCTTTTCACCGGCTGGCTGAACCTTTTGGGCGTGGACGAGGAGAAGTACGCGGGCCTGGCCGCTGCGGGCGCCGGCGGGCTGATCGGCCTGGGAATGGCCGTGGGCGGGCTGGCGTCAGCTCTCAGCGGTGCCACCGGTTGGGGCATCGCAGGGATGGTGAACCGGGCCTCGCGGGGTACGTCGGCTGGGTTAGTTACCACCGCCGGAGTGGGTGGGCCGGCAGCCCCCGGCGGCCCTGGTGGGCCGGGCGGATCTCCGGGCGGAGGGGGCGGCGGAGGAGGGACGGCTGCCCATTCCCCCTCTTCCGGGGCCGGTTCCCAGCCCGGTGGTGGGGGTGGCGGTGGCGCTGGAACGGGTGCTGTGGACGCCCAGCCAGCGCAGGCCAGCGGCGGGGGCGGCGCGCTACCCCCGGAGGGCGTGCGCGGCGAGGGCCTGCCGGAGGCGGGGGACGTCCACGAGGCCAGGCGGCAGGCGGTGAACCGGATGCGGGAGATGATCGGCGCTGACCGCGGCCGCGCGGAGGGGGCCAGGGCCAGGCACGCCTACCTGTCGAGCGGCGTGGGGATCCTGGGGGACATGGCCCAGGCGGCCGGCGCGGTCACCGGCGCCATATTCGGCATCGGCCTGGGCGGTGGGAAGGCGGCCGAGCTCGCGAGCCGGGCCTTCGGCGCCGCCGCGGCCGCCCCCTTCCGCGCGTTCGAGGCCTACATGCGCACGCCCCCGCCCATGCACCGGTCGAGTCTGGACGGCGCGCGCTACCGGGTGGCGTGAGCCATGCGCGGCAGGCAGGTAGCCGGGTGGGCCCTGCGCAAGGTGGCCTTCAAGGGGATAGCGTGGCTGGCGGGGTTCCTGGGGGCTCCGGTGTGGGTGGTGGCCGCGTGCCTGGTGGCCGTGCTGATCCTGCTGGTCACCCTGCTGGGGTTCTCGGGCGACCCCGCGGTGGACCCCGCGCGCCGTGCGTGCCAGGAGGCGGCGGAGGTGGCCATACCGCCCGCGCGCAGCGCCTACGGCTCCGAGCGCGCCTACGATCTCCCCTGGGGCCTGGTGATGCTGGCCTACGCCGCCGCGGGGGAGCCGGAGGACCTGCGGGGCTGGACGGAGTCCTTTGCCCGGGACGTGGCCCCCCGGTTCTCCTACCGCGAGTCCGAGGTGGTCCAGGAGCGCGACGGCCCGGACGGTCCCGAGAGGTCCGTGGAGGCGGTTCTGCTCCTTGCCGAGGCCCGCACCTACCGGGGGGTGTACGAGCACCTGTACCGCGTGGAGACGGAAACCCTCCCGGACGGCACCCGCGTCACCCGCGAGGTGCCCGACCGCGTGGTCTTCCGCCCGGACGCGTCCCTGCTGGAGGCGGCGCTGGCCTCCCGCGGCCTGGAGGTGGGGCCGCTCGGGGACTTCGTGCAGGTGGCGGAGTCGGTGACCTGGGGCGTGGAGCCCGGGCTGGGCGCCGAGGCCGAGGACGTGGCCCTGGGCGGCGCACTGGGGAGCTCGCTTCCGTCCAGGTTCGCGGGCGACCCCGGGGAGAAGACCTGGCCTCTCCGGGGCCCGGTGACGTCCCCGTTCGGGATGCGCGTGCACCCGGTGTACGGGGTGAGGCGCATGCACACGGGCGTCGACATCGCCGCCCCGCCGGGCACCCCGGTGGTGGCGGCACGCGGCGGCCTGGTGGCCCACGCGGGCTGGGCGGGCGAGCTCGGCCTGGCCGTGGCGGTGGACCACGGTGGCGGCGAGTTCACGGTGTACGGGCACTTGTCCCGCGTCCTGGTCGAGGCGGGCCAGGAGGTGTCCTCGGGCCAAGCGGTGGGCCTGGTGGGCGCGACCGGCACGGCCACGGGGCCGCACCTGCACTTTGCCGTGTGGCGGGACGGCCAGCCCCTGGATCCCATGGGGTGGCTGCCGCCGCGTTGAGGAGGTTTGTGGCTGTGGAGGGGGCAACACCCGTGCTGCCCGGCAGCCCGGCGCTGCCGGACATCTCTTCTCCCTGGGCGGGCGCCTGGGCGAAGCTGGCCGCGGCGCTGCTCG
>JBFMCJ010000251.1 GCA_040754675.1 Bacillota bacterium | reverse complement strand
GCTTTCCCGCCAGCATTTCGAGCTGCAGCCGGTAACGGCGCACCTCGCCCGGCTCCAGCACCACGAGCGAACCTCTCTCCCGCTCCCGGCTGCGCCCCTCGACATGGCAGTTGGCGGGCTCAAGGCCGAGGACGTAGGCGCCGCTGGCGCACAGCTTCCACTGCACGAGAAGCGGCAGCGTGGCAGCAGCGTAACTCAGGTGAACCCCGATGCCCCGGGCTTCGTCGGGCCAACCCGCCGCCCCGTGAGCTGCCATCCCGATACCGGGTGTGACGCCGGGGTTGGCCAGAACGACGTGCGCCCACCCCCAGGAATCGGTAGCAGGCCGGTGGTAGAATACCTGCTCTTCGACCCCGGGTCGAGGGGGTTCGAGGAGGCTCCAGCGGTCGATGCCGGCGGCCGCGACTGCATCGCGGGCCCTATGCTTGCCCGATCCCGGAGCATGTCTCAGCGCCGAGCGTAGTAATACCACCATCGGCTGATACGGTGCACCCCCAACCCCCGCGGCGGCCGCCGGCTGGCGCCATTTCCGGACCGCTCCCCTGGTAAGCAGGCTTTCAGAAATAGAACATGATGGGGACCGCGTGCGTCTTGTAGTCGGTGTGCGATTGTACAGGGGGCAGATATGCCGCTAACAACCGCTGCTGAGGGTGGAGTCCCGGGGCACCAGCTCGATGGGCAGCGCGGGGATGAGGCCCGGGACACATGCAGATGTCGGGACGCAGGCCTCGGCGAGGAGATCGGTGGCCAGGACGGCCTCGCCGGTCCTGCACACCTGTTCCCCCACCACCTCACCGAGGCCGCGCAGCGGCAGCGCGACGGTGGACAGGGTAGGGTACACCTGAGCCGTCAACGGGATCCCGCCGATCCCCATGATGGCCATGTCGTCCGGGATGCGCACCCCGGCCCGCAGGGCGGTCTGCAGGGCGCCGACGGCCATCTGGTCATTGGCGGCCAGCACCGCGGTCGGACGCTCGGCGGGCCGCAGCCGGGCTCGTAGAGCGAGGACGTGGCCCATGGCGGCCGAGCCGCTCAGCACGTCGAAAGCGCCCGAGAAAACGAGCCGCTCGTCCCAGGTGCCGGCCCGCTGCAGCGTCTCCCGGAACCCCTCCAGCCGCATGACAGCGGCCTCGTTGCCCTCCGGCCCCCGGATGAAAGCAATGCGCCGGTGGCCCAGCCCCAGCAGGTGCTCGGCGGCCAGCGCGGCGGCCTGGTCGTTGCGGATCCTCACGTGGGGAATGCCCGAGATCGTCCGCCCCACCAGGACGATTCGTACGCCCTCGTCCTGGAGCTGGCGCAGCATGGCCTCGTCTTGCTCTTCAGCCCCCGCCACGATGATGGCGGAAACCTGGTGCTCCCGGAGACTCACCAGATACGCCGCCTGACGCTCGGGAAGGCGATCGGTGTCGCACAGCAGGACGCTGTATCCGTGACGGGACAGCGCCGCCTCGACGCCCTTCACGATTTCGTGGAAGTACGGATCGGCGATGTCCGGCACGAGCACGCCGACCAGCGTGGACCGCTGGAGGACCAGGGTCTGCGCCAGGCGATTGGGATAGTAGTGCAGGCGTCGCGCCGCCTCCAGCACCCGCTGCCGCGTCGACTCCTTCACCGGGGCGGTTCGCCTGAGCGCCACGGATGCCGTCGTGACGGAGACGCCAGCGGAGCGTGCCACGTCCTTAATGGTGATGCGCCGTGGCCTCTCGCCAGCGTTGCCCATCGGGTCCTCCCTTCCGACGACAGACCGGTTCTTGCCCGGCTGAGTTTTCCCTCTGAGGGCGGCAGGAAGTCGTCGATGCCCGTCGAACCCCGGTAGCATGTGATACGAAACGTTTCGTATCCCGACGCAGGGGGAGTGGCAATGACCGACCGGCTGACGGTGGCCGTTCTGGGCACGGGACGGATGGGGGCCGTACACACGAGGGCGCTGCAGCAAATCGCGCGCCGCGGCCTGGAGGCCAACGGGAGAAGGGTGACCCTCGAGGTCGTCCTCTACGGGCGCAACCCAACCAAGCTTGAGGCGCTCGCCCGGGAAACAGGAGTCGAGAGGACCTTCTCCGAGCTCGACGCGCTGTGGCAGGCTGAGGGCATCGACGTCGTCGACAACTGCCTGATCAACGACCTGCACTACGACGTCCTCCGCCGCGCCATTGACCGGGGCCTCCATGTCTTCACCGAAAAGCCTCTTACCATCCGGCTCGACCAGGCCCGGGACCTCCTCAGCCGGGCGGAGCGGGCCGGTGTCCACCACGGCATCGTGCAGAACATGCGCTTCCAGGCGGGCCCCGCCCGGGCGAAGGAGCTCATCGAGGCCGGGGCTCTCGGCCGCATTTTCCACGTGCGCGTGGTCTTCGGCTACTTCGTGCCGCGTGAGCTGTCCAACCGGCCAGCCTGGTTCTTCTCCAAGGAGCAGGCGGGCGGCGGGATCGTGCACGACATGATGGCCCACTTTTTCGACCTCATCTCGTACCTCGTCGCTCCCATTCAGAGCGTGGCGTGCTTCACCGGCACCTACTTCCCGTCGCGCATCGGCACCGACGGGCGGCCCTTCCAGGTGGACGTCGAAGACGCTGCCGGCGTCCTGCTGAGGCTGGAGAATGGCGCTATCGCCGACATCTTCGCGAGCTGGGTGAGGCGCCGCCACGAGGAGATCCCTCTCGTGGAGATCGATGGGGAGAAGGGCAGCGTGGTGTTCAGCTTCCACACCCTGCGGCTGCAGAGGGCTGAACGGACGCCATTGTTCCGGTTCGACCCGACCGAGGTGCAGCAGTCCTGGCAGGACGGCTGGGAAACAATCGAGTTGCCGCGCCTCGATCCCTTCGAGGTGCAGCTTGAGGGGTTCCTGAAGGGGATTCTGGCCGGCACCCCCTTCCGGCCTGACTGGCACGATGCGGTCACCACGCAGGAGTGGATCGAAAGAGCGTACGCGGCCGCGGCGGTTGTCTAAACGCGGTGGCTTGGCCTCATGGTTGGACCCGACGTAAACGGAAGGTGCGCCATGGACGTCATCCGGCTCTCAGACGTGGTCGGTGAAGAGTTCCCGGCCGGGCGCAGGACCCGGGTGCTGGTCGGTGCGGGAGGCCCCCTCCAGGCTCAGCACTTTGTGGAGGGGTATGTTTCCATCCGACCGGGCGGGGGTGTGCCAGCCCACGAGCATCCGCAGGAGGAGGTCTACCTCATCCTGTCGGGCAACGGAACGATCCGGGTGGGGCACGAGACGAGGACGGTGGAGGGTGTCACCGCCGTCTACATCCCGCCCGGCGTAGAGCACGAACTCCGTAACACGGGTGAGACGGAAATGATCATGGTCTTCACCTACGCACCGCCCGGGATCGTTTCCCATTGGGAGGCCGAACGCCGAGGGCAGCTGGGTGCGGCCAACCGATGACGAGATAACCACCACCGGGAAGGCGTTCAGGGGAGGCGGGGCAGTGGTAGAAGCGCTTTCGTACGAGGCAGTTGCACGGATGATTGTAGCCCGCCGGCGAGTCGAAGGGGCGGCCGCCGTGCTACTCCCCTATCGTCCGGACGGGGTACCTGACCTCGACGGCTTCTCACGCCTCGTTGCCCACATCGCCGCTCAGGGGCTCATCCCGGCGGTCAACATGGACACGGGCTATGTCGACCTGCTCAGCCCCGCCGAACGAGGCCAGGTGCTGCAGGAGGCCGCGCGGACCCTGGCCGGGCGGCCGTTCATCGCAGGGGTGTACGTGGGAGACGACCCGGGTGACCTGGCGGGTGCCTATCGCCGAGACGCCGACCGGATCAGGGAGCTGGGCGGTCTACCCATCCTGTTCCCGTGCGCCCGGCTCAGGGCCATGGCGCCAGGCGAGCAACTGGATGTGTACCGGCGGGTCGCCGCCGGAGGGGGGCCGCTGCTCGCCTTCGAACTGAGCCCGATGTTCACGCCTGCGGGCTTCCTCTTCTCCGAGGAACTGTATCGGGGCATCGTGGAGCTACCCGAATTCGTGGGCATGAAGCACTCGTCACTCAGCAGGCGGCTCGAGTGGCAACGGCTGGATGTCCGAAACCGGGTTCGGAAAGAGTTTCGCATCTACACTGGAAACGACCTCGCCATCGACATGGTGATCTACGGGAGCGATTACCTGCTCGGGCTTGCGGCCTTTGTGCCCGAGGCCTTCGCCCTGCGTGACGACCTCTGGGAGGCGGGGGATGTCCGCTTCTTCGAGCTGAACGATGCTCTGCAGTATCTCGGGCAGTTCGCGTTCCGGCCGCCGGTACCGGCGTACAAGCACTCGGCGGCTCAGTTCCTGCACCTACTCGGCCGGATCACCAGCGACGCACCACACCCTGGTGCCCTGAAGCGGCCGGACTCCGACCGTCTCGTGCTCGAGGAGATCGCCCGGAGGCTGCAGGGGCTCATGGACGTCATCCGAGCACGACCCCATGAGGGAGAGGCTGGTCAGGGAGAGGACCGCAAGGGAGGCGTTCGTAAGCCAGGAGGATCGGCACCGTGATTGTGGACAGAGCGCCGCGCGCCGGGGCGGCAGGGAGACGGATCGCGGGAGCCATCCGCTCCCTCTACCGGTCGCGGGGGATCTGTCCATAGAGAAACATACAAGGAGGGCTCAGAGTGCTGTCACTGCAGATCACGGAAACCGCCGCCGTCATTCACACTGCAGACGGGCGGGTAGCCGAATACGTGCCTGGCGACGGAGCCAAGCGCCGCCCATACATCCATCCCATTTCGCTGCCCGGGGGACCTCCGCTGACGGCGAACCGGCCCTCCGATCACGTCCACCACCATGGGCTCTGGGTGGGACATCACCTGGTCGAGTCCGGCGGACGGGTGGATGACTTCTACCTGGAGCGAGGCGACGAGGGGGAGATCCTACACGAAGGCTATGAGAACGTGGTGGCATCCGGAGACGTTGTCGGGTTCACGGCCTTGCACCGGTGGGTGGCGGGAGATGGATTCAGCCCCCTGATCGATCGCTGGGACGTTCGGGTCGGGCAGTACGAGAATGGGGACATCTGGATGGACCTTCGGCTGGAGCTGCGTGCCGTGGCCGGTCCCGTGACGCTGCGCTCCACTAACGAGTCCGCCCTACCTCTAGTCCGAGTCGCCGAGCCCCTTAGCGGGCAGAACGGCGGGGTCATCACCAACAGCCGGGGGGCAACCAAGGAATGGATGACCTTTGGCCGGCGGGCCGAGTGGGTGGATTACTCTGGCCCCGTTCCGGGAGGCGCCTGGCAGGGACTGGCCATCCTGGACCACCCAAGAAACCCTGCTTTTCCAAGTCCTTGGTTCACGCGTGACTACGGGCCTTTTGGTCCCTCGCCCAACTGCTTCGACGGGGATCTGTACGTCATGCCCTGGCGTCCACTGTTGCTTCGCTACCGGGTCATTGTTCACCGGGGCAGCGTTGCGGAAGCCAGGGTGGCGGAACGTTGGCAGGACTTCGTCGTGGTCCAGGTTTAGGGGTGGAATCATGAGCTGTCCGAAGATCGTCCAGGTTGACGTCTTTCCCCTTGTCTTGCCGTTTCGGGGCGAGTTCCGGACCTCGCGTGGCCTCGTCGGGTCAGGGGCACAGGGGCGCACGGTGGCTCTGGTCAAGGTGACGGCCGATGACGGTACCATTGGATGGGGCGAGGCGTCTCCTCTCCCGGTCTGGTCGGCTGAGACCCTCCATTCGGTGGTCACCGCCATCCGCCATTACCTGGGCCCGGCCGTGATCGGGCTACCTATAGCAGACGTGGATGGCCTACACCGGGCAATGAACGCCGCGGTGGCGCCCGCTTTCGGCCCTGGCATGCCCATCGCGAAAGCCGGCATCGATATAGCGGTCCACGACCTGCTGGGCAAGGTGCGTAACATCCCCCTTTGGCAACTGCTGGGCTACCGTCGAGCCGAATCGGTGACCCTTAGCTGGACGGTGGGGGCACCGGACCTGGAGGCCGCACGCCGCTCCATAGCTGAGGGCCTGGAGCGAGGATATCGGAACTTCAACATCAAGGTGGGGCACGAGCTTGACTACGACCTAGTAGTGCGTCCCACAAGTTCGTTCACTGACGCGGTACCGTCCGAAGAGGAGCCAGAGGAAGATGCGGTTAGAGGTTGGCCAGAACCCAGCCGAACTGCTCGGTCACCAGACGGAACAGTTCGG
>JBFMCJ010000250.1 GCA_040754675.1 Bacillota bacterium | reverse complement strand
GTGCAGGAGGTAGTAAATGGTCAGGTTGTCCAGGGGTACCATTTCCGCTGCCTCGGCATCCGCCGACAGCACCCGCCCCACCACATAATCGACCACGATCCGGCGGACGTGATGCAGAAACTCAGAGACACTCATGAGCCGGTTGGGCTCGTTGGCCTTCTTCACCAGGGGGTACTTGCTGTACGCCTCCAGAGCCGGTCCCGTGGCTGCCCATACGAAGTCCGGCCCCCGAATGCCGGCGTCCCAGAAGGCCTGCAAGCGCTCGTAGATGCGGCTGCGCATGGCTTCCAGCACGCGCGTATCCCAGCCCGGCGGGGCAGTCTCGGGCCGCTTGCGGCATACCAGCCACACCGACGAGGCAAGCGCAGCCGATTCTCGCGCACGCATGCGCGTGTTCATCTCTGTCTGGATCGGCCAGGAGGCAGTGACTACAAATCCAGCCCTTATTATGGAAGAAACCAGCGTTTCCCAGGCTACCGGGTCCTTGTGGGCGAAAACGACCACCATGCTCCCGCCGGGAGCCAGGGTATCGTAGCAGCGCCGGAAGGCACGGTACATCCCTTCCTCGTACGCTTGCCGCGACCTGGAGGCATCGCCCCCGAAGCGACTGGGGTCATCCACCAGTTCCCCGTCGTTCCTATCGTGATCCCACTTCGGCCCGAGCGGCTCTCGGAAAACCTGGGCCATCTCCGCGTTAAGGTCACCCACACACCGCCTGAGCCACACGTAAAAGAAATCCATCGTATCGGAGTACGGGATGGCGTCGTAATACGGCGGGTCCGTGAACACCAGATCCCACGTGCCGCCATCTCCCAGGCCGGTCGCAGAGGTAGCCTCAACCGATGGCGCTTCGGCGCCACCCGTCCCACATAGGAGATGCTGAAGGACCTTGGCCACCCACACAACCGCATCGCGGTAATTGCCGGTCGCGTCGCTCAGCGGGTTGACTTCGCAGTAGTCCCACACCATGGGAAGCGCGAAACGACTGAACGTGTTGTCGACCTTCTCGTAGCCAACGTCCCACCTACATTGACCGCTGGCACGGTCGGCAAGCCTGTCGAGAGCAAGCGACAGGTAGGCCAGCACGGCACCCATCCATTCATCAGGGTAGCCGTGGTCGCGCATGGCGTGCCGCACGTCCCTGGTGTGCTTGAGGAACGTACCCAGGGCCGCCAGTTGGCGCGGCGTGAACAGATGGCTCCATTGCTTAAACCCGTAGCGGGGGACGCGGAAGCCCAGGGCCTCCTTCGACGGCAACGGTTCAGAGGGCAGTCCAAAGGGGATCTCGGCGAAGATTTCACTGACCGCGTCCGCAGCAGCCGCGGCTGCCTCAATGTCCGCTGCGGTAGGTAGGCGATACTCCTTGCCGCTCGAGCCATCGACCACCACCGCGGTCATCTGGGCGCCCAGGCGGCCAGCACCGGCCTCGGACCGGATGTCGTCGAGCGTCATCGCCACGGTACCGGGGCGACCACATACCGGACACCACGCGCCGGCGCGGGACATCGTACCCCGCCCCACCCGGCGGTCATATTCGCGCCGTTGCGCCTCACTGCCCTTCCATTCCTCCTCACGCACGATCTGAAAGTCCACCCCGGAACGATCCTGCCGCGGAACAATCTCCAACCGGACACGCTTCTTCGGTTTGCGGCATAGCCACAGGGTCTTCAGGAGCGGCACGGTTGCCCGGCAGTTCTTGCAGGTAACCGTGCGGGCCCAGAGATAAGCCACCGTGGTCTTACCATCCACCACCGGGTAGAAGCGCTCGAGGTCCCGGCGTGCCCGCTCGAGCACCCAGTGCCCCCACAGCAGCACGTGCTGGCTGAGGCCCACGGCGGGCGACAAATCGATCTGCTGCTGGCTTTCGCGCTTTGAGCGCTTCTTGGAGGAACGCCCTTTCCCAAACAGTTCCGGGTTAAGTAGGTCGCGCGCAAAGGGAGGCATGGGTAACGTCTGGCCCGCGAAGCGTTGGGGGTATTCGAGAGTGCACTTCAGGATGAGCCAGGCGACAGGGTTGATGTCTACTGCCCTAACCTGGCAACCCAGGCGCATCGCTTCCAGCGGGATGGCCCCGCCCCCGGCAAAGGGGTCGAGCACCCGCGGGGCACGCCCGCCGAACACCTTCCGGATCTGACTGCGGAAAAACTCTAGGTCGGGGCCGCTTTCCCGGCCCCAGTGCAGGATCCCGCCCTCGGTGCACTCCTTCTCCACCGGCTCTTCTGTCCCGCCGACCGAACGGGTGCTTACTTTCTTCACGATGCGGCCGGCCAGGCGATCCATAAGGCGCGCACGCTCAGCTTCGGTGCCCGGGTCCGGCAGTAGCGTAGCGATGAGAACCGCCCTGCAGGCGGCCAGAGGCCGCCGTGCGGGCCAGATATGTAGGGTGGATATGTGGCCGTGGCGCACGTTTTTCTCGTGCAGCGAGTCCAGCGACACCTGTTTCAGGGGAAAAGCCACCTCTATGAGGCGTGGTCCATCTGGGTTCACGGTCTAGCCCTCCCGCCTCGAAGATTCCTGTCTGGTCAACACGCGAAAGTCATGCTCGCTGATCCGGCGCGTTGCCTGGGCAAACCAGGACCACGACTTGCCGGGGTCGCGTTGCTTGAAGGCATCCATACGGGCCCTGGTGGCAGCATCCAGTACAACTGGCCTGTCAAGGTAGAGGGTGGGATTCCGAAGGCTGAACACCCAGGGATACTTCTCGGGGTGGCGTACCCGTGGGTGCGGTTTGTTCTCTGGGAGAGAGGCAACCTCGGCATGGGCAATCACGCCCTTGCCGGTGGCGTAGAAGCATATCCAGTCCCCTGGCTTGATTGACTTGCGACCCGGGGTGCGGTCGCCGTATGCGTAAATCCTCTCGCGCCCCACCAGGGTCTCGATGACCTGATCGGCCGTCTGCTCTTGGTCCCCTTTCACCGGGCTGAACCAGTAAGCAGGCCCTTCCCCCGACTCACGGGGTCTTTCGGGCTCGGTGGTCACGCCCATTGCAGCGGGGGTCTCGACGGCCTCCCGCTGAAGTACGAGGCGCGACATCAGGTCCACCAGGGGATCCACGGTTGGCCGTGACGGCCGGACTATGGTGAGCAACTCCTCATGGCCGACGTCGTAATCGCGCATCATTTCCGCGAGCAGAAGCAGGGCCGTCACTGAGATGATCCGCAGCTGGTGCGACCGCCTCTCCGACAGAATCGAATTCTCCAGACTGTGCAGTTCCGGGTCCGGCCGTCCCACCACGTACAGGCCGAGCGCGGATTCCCAGTTGGGGATGAGTCGCTCCGAGATGAGCTCGTCGACATAACCAACCAGCGTTGCGGTTTTGATCGCATAAACCTCCGTTGTCTTCACCTCAACCACGATGTGAAACCCGGTGGGAGAGCGCCAGTGACCGTCGAACCCGATCTCACCCTTTGCCCCCTGGTACCTGCCGTAGGTCACCTGGAACCCCATCAGCTCCCCCAGGCGGTTGACCAGGTCCTGCAAGGCGCGGCTATACTGATCGCCTGGGGTGCGAAGACACTCCTCCACATAGTCCCGGAGTTGCCCCAGGTCGGTGATAGTCTCCCTGAGGAAGTCACGGAACCGCTCCCTCGGCGTGCCCTCGCCGGGACTGTCGTCCAGCTTGCCCACCAGGGACAGTACCCGGCCCAGGGTGATTTCGGCCACTCTGCCCACCCCCTCATTCGGTCTCCGCAGCCGCCAGGACGCTGGACTCGTCTATCACCACGCCCCCCTTGGCCCGTACGAGCAGCCTGGCGAACGGATCCTGCACGCGGACCAGCCGGGGATTGGCCGTGGCGCAGTTGTACACCACGTACAGCCAGTACGACTCACGCAGGTTGGCCGCCTTGGCCCACTCGTTCTCAGTGAGCTCCACGTCGCCGACGCCTCGCCGGCCCTTAACCTCGATACACCTCAGCTCACCCTGGGGTCGTCGGGAGAGGAGGTCAAACCCCATCCGCCGTTCAGGAGCGGAAACGTCCTCGACCACCGCACCACAGGACTCCTCATGGGCCCGGGCCACGCTCATGGCAATGCGTTCAATCTCCCTGTCATGCTGTTCCCGTTCGACCGGGTCAGAAGACGGCAACACCAGCGCATGGGCCAGAAATTGCACCTCAGTGACCCTGACCAGTTCGGGCTCCCTTCGCACAGCCGCCAGAGCCTGCTCCCGCTCGGCGTAAAGACCCTCCTGCTTGCGGCGCACGAGGCCCAACAACCCGGCCGCCTCGGTATCCCCCGAATCTGCCCTCTTCTTCAGCCGGGTCCTCGCCTCCAGGAGTTCAGCCTCCTGGAGATCGAACCCAACCCGCAGCAGCGCTTCCCGCCTCTCTGCCAAAGCGTTAAGGGATCGTACGTGCTTCGCAGCCAGCTCCCGCCCCACTGTCTCCCGGAGATAGGTGCCCGCCTCCTCGACCGCTCGCCGGATGCGCTCGAGCGACGGCCACGACGCCGGGGCAAAGCGGGTAGCCGGTCTCACCACCATCAGCCGCTCCAGCGGGCACTCGGCGACAGCACCACTCAGGGCCTGCTCCAGGGCAACCAGCCTTTCTTCCAGGACCACCTCTCTCCCCAGGTAGTCCGGGAACTGTTCGTCGGCTGCCCGCACGATCTTAACACGGGCCACGTGGAAGAAGTATGGCTCCTCAGCGTACACATCCACAAAGACAGCCCCGCAGAGCGCTGCCGGTGCAGCCATGTTGCAGAAGTATTCAAGGTAGGCGTCGAAGAACGGTTCCCCTGGACGGAGGAACAATGCCTTCTCGCCTTCCCGGGGTCTGTGGACCGTCAGCGGGATCGGCTTGCCGCCCGTCGCTTCCTCAAGCGCAATCTCCAGCACCGCAGGCAGACCTTTGAGGTACAAGTGGGTGTTGGTGTCTCCGGCAACCTCCGCCCCCAGCAGGGGAGCACTCTTCTCGAGGAACCGCTGCACGTACCCCGGCAGCAGCTTCTCGAGTCGTTCCTGCTCTTTCCGCGCTGCCAACAGCGGCAGTTGGGAGAGCACGTTTTCCTGGCCCTCCCGGAGTTGCGCATCCGCCTCCTGGATAGCCCGCACGCGGTCGGCCGAGAGCAGGTCCGCGATCCGGCGGGCTTCCGCCTCGGGCTGGCCCTCCAGCACGGCTCGCATTATGACCTCGGACAGGGAAACATCTCCCAACTGCTGGCCGATGACGTCGAACACTCTGTCCGATCCCATCTCACTGCAGATGGCTTCTAACTTTTCGAGCAGGGTCTGCAGCACTCGGCCCTCGCGGGTATCCGCTGCAACCATGTTGATGAGCAGCACGGGGTCGTGCTGTTGCTTGTAGCGGTGCACGCGGCCGAAACGCTGCTCGATGCGCGCCGGGTTCCAGGGTACGTCATAGTTGACGGCAATCCAGCAGAATTGCAGGTTGATGCCCTCACCGGCAGCATCCGTAGCCACCAGGAAACGGCACCGCTCGCGGAACTCCTCAACCTGCACCTCACGCAAGGGGTAGGGCAGGCCCCCGTGGATGAAGCCAACCCGGCCGCCGTAACCCACTGCCTCCAGTCGGCGCACCAGGAACTCCGCCGTATCCCGGTGTTCGGTGAAGATCAGAAGCTTCTCCCCGGCGAAGCGCGGGTCCTCGATCAATGTCCGCAGCTTCCCGAACTTGGCATCCTCTCCCTCTGTATGCACCCGCCGGGCGAGCTCGAGCAGCCCCTGCACTTCGTCACATTCTGCCCTCAACTCCGCCAGAGTTGTGGCAGCCGTCGCACCCATGGCCTCCCCTTCGGCTATGTCCCGCTGCTCACGCTCCCCTTCCGCCGCTTCTTCGTCACCGGTCATGGCCTCAACGTCCAGCACCCTCCGGGTCTGCTGGTCCCTGCGCCACTGCTCCTCGGAGATCTGGAGGGATTCCAGCGCTTCCAGGTCAGCACGCAGCCGTTCCATCCGGCGCTCCAGCGAGCGCAGTAGCGCCCAGGTCGAACTGGCGGCCCGGCGCTGGAGGACGCTCATGGCGAGCTTTGCGGCGGACCGGTTGAGTCGGCGGGCGCGGTTATAACCGGTGCGAACGTACTCCGTAACACGCTTGTACAGTTGCCGCTCGAGCGGAGTTAGCGAGTACAATACGGTACGGCTTTCCCTGGTAGGAAAGATGCGGGAACCATCAAACCGCACC
>JBFMCJ010000249.1 GCA_040754675.1 Bacillota bacterium | reverse complement strand
ATGTCGGCGACAGCCATGGACGAGACGGTGGCGCCCGAGACGCCCTGGATGTCCTCGCCCGGCATGAAGGCGTCGCCGATGGACTTGCCTTCGAACTGCGACAGGAACCATCGCTCCTCAATGCGGGCGCCGAGGCCGGCCGTCTCGGACTGCTTGAGCACCCGAACCCCGGTCACTCGGTCGTTCTCCACGTCGACGCCCACCGCCAGCCGGATCACGCCGTGATAGCCGTCTCCCTCAGCGAAGGCGGCCATCCCCACCCGCTGCCCCTGCGCGTCCCTCGCCTCGTAGACGGGGATGCCGTTTACGTCGGCGACCTTCTCGAACGAGGCCGCCTGGGGCATCACGCCCTTCAGACCCACCTCGACCTCGCGCTCTTGTTGCTGGCTGGCGATGAGGGGTGCGGTCGCGTGGTGAAACGTCGCCAGAAGGACCCCGGCGGCCGAGCTGACCAGCACCAGGACCAGGGCCGACCGGAGGTCTCGAACCCATTCGGCGCCCGTCGCTACCTTCAACGGCCTCGCCTCCTGTATCCGCTGACGCCGGCGCCGGCGCTGCCAGACCGAGAGCCGGTTGAGCAGAGGGGTCAGCGCGTTCATGACCAGAACGGCGAAGGCAGCCCCCTCCAGGTAGGAACCCGATGTCCGCAGCACAACCAGCAGCGCTCCGACGCCGGCTCCGAACAGGAACCGCCCGCCGCCCGCCACCGGCGTCGTGACGGGGTCGTTGAGGAAGAACGCGACCGTCAGGGGCGCAAGGCCGGCCACCCAGTGGTAAACGGGGCTCCACCCAACGACGAACGCGACTGCGGCGCTGCCGAGGAAGAAGCCCCCGGCGGTCTCCCACCGCCCCAATCTCCAGCCCAGCACCAGCGCCGCCGCGGCGTAGACGGCAAGGGGTGATGCGGCGGCCAAAGGCCCGGGCCCTGCGTGCCACAACAGCGGCACGTAGTCTGGAACCACCGCTCCTTCCCGCGCCAGCGCCAGAACCGGGGGGGCATCGGTGGCGCCGGCCGAGACGGCCGCCGCAAAGCTGCTCAAGAGGAAGACGTGCCCTATGAGGGCGGGGTTGAACAGGTTGTGTCCCAGCCCACCAAAGACGTGTTTGCCAAGCGCAATGGCCACAACAGCGCCCAGCACGGCCATCCACGTGGGAATGGAAGCCGGCAGGGTCAGGGCCAGGAGGATGCCGCTCAGGGCGGCACCGGTGATGGCCGTCTCCTGCAGCGCCCGTCCCCGGGCTCGCTCGCAGGCCATTTCGGTCAGTCCTGCTGCCAGCGCCGTTGCGCCCAGTACCCGCGCGGCATCGAGGCCCCAGACGGCCACCGCTGCCCCTGCCGGCACGAGGGCGGCGAGCAGCGCCTGGCGCAGCAGGCCGGCTGCCGACGGCTCCGGGGCGTGGACGTGGGGGGCAGGCTGGATCAAGAGGGCCGGCGCGGCCGGCTCAGCGGAGGCCTGTACCGGCCCCGCGCGTGCCCGGGATCGGCTCATCGCCGTAGACATCACGCATCGGCCCCCTTTGCGTCCTCGCGGCCCCCAGCCGGCTTTCGCCGGCCGTACCTGGCCAGGCGGATCCACTGGAGCAGGGGGCGATACGAGGGGCAGACGTACGCACAGGCACCGCATTCCACGCAGTCCGCGGCCCCGAGCGCCCGGGCCTCCGCCATCTGCCCGGCAGCAGCGGCCCGCGCGATGTAAAGGGGCATGAGAGCAGCAGGGCAGACCTCCACGCAGCGCCCGCAGCGAATGCACGGCGACTCGGGCCGGAACCGCACGGCCGGGCGGATGACGCTGACCGCCGGAAGCGACTTGGTGACGGGCGTCTGGAGGTCAGCCAGCGCGTCCCCCAGAAGAGGCCCGCCCGCCAGCACCAGAAGGGTTGTCCAACCGTTCGGTAAACCGTCCGTGCCCTGGCGGTCCGTGACGGCGTCCAGAAGCGAGGCGATGGGCGTGCCTAGAGAGGCTCGCACCGCTTTTATCTTGCCCGAAATCGACCGAACCGTAATCAGCCGTTCGGTCAGCGGCTCGCCGTCGAGCAGGGCAGCGCCCACCGCCACCGCCGTTCCCGCCGGCTCGACGAGCACCGCCGGATTCTTCGCCAACCGTGCCTGCGCTAGCGCCTCCCGGGCAAGCAGCACCGGAGCCCACATCCAGTCGAGGTTGCGCAGGTGCACGATGCGCAGGCTGTCCAGCACGCTGTCGCTGAGTTCAGGGTGGCTCAAGGTCTGTGTGATGTCGGCGTCCGCGACCGATCCCCGTTCCACGACCACGAGGGCCTCGCTTGCCTCGGCGGCCCGCTTCAACGCGGCAGCGCCCAGAAGCAGCCGCAGCGGTTCCGCCGCCGCCTCCAGCGTTCCGCTGGGAAGTCCGGGCTCGCAGCCCACCGCGTTGATGACCAGCACCCCGCCCCTCAGGCCGCCCTCCAGACGGGCGTTGAGGCCGGGCCCGCCGTCCTGCGGCGCGCCCGTCACACCTGCCTGGCGAATGAAGCGGCGCAGTTCGTCGGCGGGCCAGGCAGCGGGGTCATGGGGATCCCAGATGCGGGTCAGCGGCTCTGCCCGTTCGCCCAGGCCGTCGGTCTCGATGGTGACCGCCGCCGCCACATCCCCGGATGGGCCGACGATCGGCTGTACGTCGACGACCTTTCCCGAGACGGGGCTGTGAAGGGGCACCACGATCGAGCCGGTCGGGAGCGGGTGCAGGCCGAACAGCATCTGGCCGGCGACGACCCGGTCACCCTTCTTGACCAGGAGTTCCCCTGACGGCGCCGGGCCCTGTGCCTGCGGCAGAACGAAGCGGGCCGGGAAGACGGCAGCGGCAGGCGCCGCAGGGGAAGATGCAACGGCGGGATCAGAACGGGCAACAGACCAGCGTTTCAAAGCCGTTAGCCGCCCGCGGGCCCCAGGCCCTGCCGGTGAAGCGGGCCGGACGGGCGGCTCCCCTCCTTCCGTGAACGGCAGCCCTGCAACCTGGCACACCCGCAGCCCCGCGGCCGTCGAGCCCCTGCGAAGCAGTAGTTGGTCGTACTTGGGTTCACTTTCACAAGTGATCCCATCAAAATACGGCTCGCCAAAGCCGCATCTGCCTGTCAAATTCGCTCATCGGCGCCAGAAAGGCCCTATCCGCGGTTCAGTTTCGCGCAACACTTCGGTTAGATCAAGGCAAGAACGCCCCGACCCGCGCGGGACTGCGGCTAAAGAAGGCGGATGCCGGTGATGACACCGGTGCTCAACAGCGTCACAACCACCCCGGCCGCCAGCACTCCCGCTGCCACCGCCGCAAAGGCCCGGCCG
Source organism: Bacillota bacterium (assembly GCA_040754675.1). Taxonomy (NCBI): domain Bacteria; kingdom Bacillati; phylum Bacillota; species Bacillota bacterium. The sequence continues at coordinate 2,876 of JBFMCJ010000249.1, read as the reverse complement.
GGCGGGATGCCCATCAGGAACGCCAGCACCGTACCCGAATAAGCCCCGGTGCCCGGCAGCGGGATGGCGACGAAGAGGGCCAGGCCCACGGTCCCGTACTTTTCGATGAGCGACTGCCCCCTGTGCCGGACACCCTCGACCAGTGCCCGGACGAACGTCCGCTTGAGCCACCGCTCATAAGCAAGCGCGAGGATGGCCCACGTCGGGAGGAAGATGAGCGCGTTGGCGGCGGTCGCGACGGCGAAGACCCACCACCAGGGGAGGTTCCACGCCAGTCCCAGGGGGATGCTCCCGCGCAGCTCGATCCACGGGATAAGTGTCAGGCTGACCAGGGCGGCCCAGCGCGTGATTTCTGCTTGCACCGGGGAAGGCGGCCCCCTTCCGCGAGTCCGCACGAAGCACCGCTATACGTTACGCCCGTGGCCCCCACCTTCCGGACACTGACCGGAAGGGTTTGGACCGCCCGCTTCGAACCTCTGGCGGGTACGCCGCGCCACTCAGGAGAGAGCGGCAGGGTTAAGGGAGCAAAGCCGTCTTGCCGCCCCCCATACAACGTCCCCTCAAGCAGCTATCCGTCCGCCGGCCAGGCACGAGCGCCGGCGCAGCAGCCAGCATGGTTTCCGGCCCGCCGGTGAGCGCCGGGCTTACCGGGCGCCTGACCGCCGCGCTGGGCATGGGACGCCCGGAGGACGTGCCGGGGGTCCTCTGGCTGCTCGCGCTCGGCGGGCTCATCCAGACGTTTGGAGCATCGTTCGTGTGGCCCATCAACACGGTGTACATCCACTTCGTGCTGAAGGCGCCGCTGACGGTGGCCGGGCTGGTCCTCATGCTCAACTCGGGTGCCGCCCTGGCCGGGCAGCTCGTGGGCGGCGCTGCCTTCGACCGAGTGGGTGCCCGCAGGGTCATACTGGCCGGGCTGTTCACGGTGGCTGCCATGATGACCGCCATCGCCTTCGTGCGGGTCTGGCCCGTGTACGTAGCGGCCATGATCCTCAGCGGTTTTGCCTGGGGCGTCATGGATCCCGCCACGAACGCCCTGGTCGCCAGGGCGTGGCCGCAGGGAGGGCGGCGGGGCTTCAACTTCCTGTACGTGGCGCGCAACGCCGGGGTGGCGCTTGGCACGGCGTTCGGTGGCCTGGTCGCGCAGGTGTCGTTCAGCCTCTCCTTCTTGAGCAATGCAGCCGCAGCGCTTATTTACGGCGTCATGGTCTGGCGCCGACTGCCGGCCCGCGTCGAGCCTCCGCCGCAGCCCGGGGACGGCGGCGCGGCAAGTGTGCCGGAAGCCGCCGGGCAGCAGCCGGCCAGAACCCCGCTGGCAGAGGGCACAGAGGGGCCCCCCGGGGCAGGGCTGGCTGCTCCGCCGGCCCGACAGGCTGCCGCTCTGCCGGCCATCGTGGCGGTAGCCCTGGTCATGCTCGGGGTGGCTCTCGTCTGGATGGCTTACAGCCAGTGGCAGGCCGTCATCTCGGTCTACATGCGGAAGCTGGGTTACCCGCTGGCCTCTTACAGCATCCTGTGGACGCTCAACGGCCTGCTCATCGTGGCCGGGCAGCCGCTGCTCACGGCGGTGGTGCGGCGCTGGATCCCGGGCCTCACCGGGCAGATGGTGGGCGGCGCGTTGCTGTTCACCCTGGCCTTCGTGCTGGTCTGGCGGCACCCTCGCTACGAGGGGTTCGTGTTGGGCATGGCGGTGCTGACACTGGGCGAGATGCTGCTCTTCCCTGCGCTGCCCGCTGCCGTGGCCCGGGTGGCGCCGGCCGGAAGGCAGGGGTTGTACCAGGGAATCCTGGGCGGGTCGGTTTCGGCCGGGCGCATGTTGGGACCCGTCGGTGGCGGAGCCATGTACGACCGGTGGTCGCCGGCGGGCGTGCTGGCGGCGGCATCCGCAGCGTGTCTGACCGCCACGGGCTGTTTTTGGTTTTATCGGGCGGCCGCGCGCCGTGCCTCTCGCGCCGGCAAAGCCATGTAGCGAAACCCCCCGGAGGTGTGGTGACGTCCGTGCGTCTTCGCGAGCCGGTGAACGGCCTGACCCATGCGGCGGGAGCGCTGTTATCGGTAGCAGCGCTTGTCGTACTGGTACGTGCCGCCGAGGCCCAGGGCACTGTCTGGCACACCGTCGGGTTTGCCCTCTTCGGTGTGAGCCTCATCCTGCTCTACTCGGCGAGCGCGCTGTACCATCTGCTGCCGCTGTCGGCGCGGGGCACGGCAGCGCTGCGCCGCGTCGACCACGCGATGATTTACGTGTTGATAGCCGGGACCTACAGCCCGATCTGCCTGGTGCCCCTGAGGGGGCCGTGGGGATGGGCGCTGTTCGCTCTCGTGTGGGGGCTTGCCGTGGCAGGTATCCTTCTGAAAGTCTTCTGGTTTGGCACCCCGCGATGGCTGACGGTGTTGTTCTACCTCGGCATGGGCTGGATCGTCGTTTTGGTGCTCCCCCTGCTCCTGCGCGCCGTGCCCCCCGGGGCGCTTGCCTGGATCGGGCTCGGCGGGGTCTTCTACACGTCGGGCGCCATTGTCTACGCGCTCAAGCGGCCAAACCTCCTGCCCAACCACTTCGGGTTTCACGAACTTTTCCACGTCCTGGTCATGGCGGGAAGCTTCAGCCACTTCTGGGTGATGTGGGGATACATCGCTTCAATGCGATAAAACTCTTTGGGAGGCACAGAGCGTATATAGGCCCTTGCCGGGGAAGCCCGATCCTGGTAGCATGTGGGGTGATCAGAGGAGGTAAAAAGCGTTTTTAGTGCCGCCTAAACACGGTTCCCCGCCACCCGGCGACCCGCTGCCCGATGCAGCCCAAGCGATGACCACGACGGGAGCGACGAGGGGGTGCCCCGCGGACAGAACACCTGCCCGGCCGAGCGGGGAAGCGGCCG
>JBFMCJ010000248.1 GCA_040754675.1 Bacillota bacterium | reverse complement strand
CCCAAAGCGCGTCGTCATCAAGGTGATGGGCGAGTAGGCACACCTAGCGGCCCGCCAGGCGTTCCTGGAAGTCGTACACCATCCGGGAGATGGTGGAGATGTCGGCAAACCCGCTCTCGATGTCTTCCACACCCTGCGACATGATGCAGAGGATGTACGGACGGCGGGAGAAGACGACGCCGACGTCGTCCGCCACTCCCGTGATGTCGCCTTCCTTGTGCGCGACGACCACGTCGGGCGGAAGCTTCCCCGGCAGCCCCACGTGCCAGATGGTATGGGCCAGGTCGTCCAGCAGCCGCTGGCCCAGTTCCGGGCGGCGCTGGGCGAAGTTCAGCACGGCCTGCACGTAGACGCCCATGTCGCGGGCGGTGCTCACGTTCTGCCCCCCCGGAAAGACGGTCCGGCCGCCCAGCGACCGCATGAACGCCGCGATGTTCTCCTTGCCCAAAAAGCGCGTCAGCATCTGCCAGGCCACGTTGTCGCTGATGGTGATGAGGAGGTTGGTCAGCACCCGGAGAGAGTACGTCGCCCCGTCCATGCCGTCGTGCTGGAGCACGCCGGCGCCCCCGGCGTAGTCAATCGCCTGTTCGTAGCGAACGCGGTCCGTCCACTTCAGCCGTCCCTGGGCCACAAGCTCGTTGACGTACAGTGCGATGGGCACCTTCACCGTGCTGGCCGCCGGAAACGGCCTGTCGGCGTCCATTCCCCACTCCTGCCCCGAGGTCAGGTCCTTGAAGTAGATCCCGAAGCGCTGGGGCCTTGTCTCGATGAACGCCAGCACCTGGCGCTGCAGCGGCGTGTAGTCGGTGCTGACGGCGCGGGCCCTGCTCACCGCCAGATTCAGCCCGTAGGCCAGGGCGACGAGAACGGCGGCGACGGCCAGCGGCCTCCACTTGTGACGGCTCAGGCGTTTCACGGCGCCGGTGTGGACCCCCGTCCTGGCGCTGTCCTCCTCGAACCCGCGCACTAGTTCAGGCATAGCGTGAAAAGCGTCCGCTCTGACAACAGGTTGCCAGCCGGAACGGGAGGCGTATGCGTTTGATCGAAGCGGCCAGGACCGAGGTGCGCCGGCGTCCTGCGCGCCTTGACGTGACCCGCCAGCTTCAGACTCCCCTCCTGGATGCGGTCACGGCCTACCGGCGCCAGGGCGTCATCCGCTTCCACATGCCGGGCCACCGGGGAGGGCCGGGCGCGGATCCCCGGATCGCACAGGTGATCGGCCGGGACGTCTTTGCCATGGACGTGACCGGCGTGCTGGGGCTCGACGATCTCCACCAGCCCCGGGGCGTGATCGCTCAGGCCCTGGAGCTTGCTGCCGAGGCGTTCGGGGCCGACCGGTCCTTTTTCCTGGTGAACGGCACGAGTTCGGGCGTTGTCGCCATGATCCTGTCGGCGTGCGACCCGGGCGACAAGCTCATCGTGGCCCGCAACGTTCACAAATCCATCGTGAGCGGCCTCATCCTGAGCGGGGTGACCCCCGTCTACGTGCGGCCGCAGGTGGACGCCGAGTTCGGCATCGCCCTCGGCGTGACGCCGCAGGCCGTTCAGGAAGCCCTGGACCGGCACCCCGACGCCAGGGGCGTGCTGCTCGTGAGCCCCACCTATCACGGCGTCGTAAGCGACCTGCCCGAGATCGCCCGCATCGTGCACGAGCGCGGCAAGGTCCTCCTGGTGGACGAGGCGCACGGGCCGCACTTCTCCTTCCACGAGGCGCTGCCGCTCACGGCGCTGGAATGCGGCGCAGATGCGTGCGCCCAGGGCGCCCACAAGATGCTGAGCGCCTTCACCCAGGCGTCCATCCTGCACATCCGGGGCGACCGCATCGACGCAGGAAGAGTTCAGGCGGTGCTGCGCCTCTTGCAGAGCACCAGCGCCTCGTACCTGCTCATGAGTTCCATCGACACCGCCCGCATGCAGATGGCGACCACGGGCCGGGAACTGCTGGAGCAGGCCCTTGAACTCGCGGAGCGCCTGCGTGAGCGCCTGCGCGGCGTTCCGGGACTGGCGACGTTCGGCGCCGACCCGGCCGGGAGGGCCGGCGTCTTCGGGCTCGACCCGACCAAAGTGACCGTGAGCGTACGAGACCTGGGGATTCCCGGAAGCAAGGTCGAGGGCTGGCTGCGGGAGGCCGGCCCCATCCAGGCGGAGATGTCCGACCTGTTTTACGTGCTGTTCATCGTCGGGTACGCCAACAGCCCCGACGACGTGGAACGGCTCGCCGAGACGCTCTCCTACCTGGCCAACCACGCCGAGGCGTATCGAACGCCTGAGTCGGAGCGGTTGCTGGAAGCCGCCGGGAAGCTGGCCGCTCATGCCTTCCTGCCCCGGGTGGAGGTGAGCCCCCGGGAGGCCTTCTTTGCACGGCACCGCTCGGTGCCCCTGGAACGGGCGGCCGGGGCGGTGGCCGGCGAGGTCGTCACCTGCTATCCGCCGGGCATACCGATCCTCTGCCCCGGGGAGCGCGTCGGTGAGGAAGTGGTCGACTACCTGATCCTGGTTCGAGAGGCCGGGCTGGCCGTGTCGGGACCTCGGGACCCGGCGCTTCGGACGCTGGAGGTTTTGTGAGCCCGCCGGGGGCCGGCACGGCGCACGCCCTGAACGCAGGGCCGGCGCACCTCGCCGGGAGGCAGGCCACGGGAGCGGCGGCCATGAAGCCCAGGGTCACAAACGTCCGCGCCACGGTAACGGCCGGCTCCCCGGCGGTCTCTATCGTGGAGGTGGAATCCACGCTGCCTGCCTCCCGCCACGCGCTCGACTGCCGCGACCCGGGCACGCTACGGCTGCTCCTGTGGGGCCTGCGCCTCAACATGGATCCCTTCGAGCGGCTGCTCCTCGACGGCATCGTGCGGTCGGTCAGGCTCTTTCAAGCACTGCCCGACTGTGTGGAATGCCGAATCCGCCTGGAGTTGGCCGGCGCGGGCGTGGATCCCCACGTCCAGGTGGAACCCGGCATGCCGGTGGTCACCCGCGTCGTCCTGAGCCGGGAGCCGCTGCGCCGCCTCTTGCGAGGCCGGCGCATCACGGTCGACCCCGCCCACGGCGGGCGGGACGTGGGCGCCCGGGGACCCATCAACCTGGAGGAGCGGCACGTGGTGCTGAAGATCGCCTCCCGCCTCGTCTGGCACCTGAGGGAGGCCGGCTGCGAGGTCTCGCTCACCCGGCAGGACGACCGGGACGTTGACGAATCCCAGCGGCTGAGGGCGGCCGTGGCCCGGCGGGCCGAGGTGCTGGTGAGCCTCCACACGGCCCACGACACCGGCCAGGATTGCCGAGGGATCCGGACACTGGTGGTGCCGGGCGCGGGCGGCGAGCCGGCCCGGGCGCAGGCCCTGGCCGAGAGCGTGCACGCGGCGCTGCTGGAGCGGCTCGGCCTGCCTGACCGGGGGATGGGCACGTCCCCTGTCCCGGCATGGGCGCTCGCCTCCGGGACGCCACCACACGCCTCCCTTCTGCACGTCTGGGTCGAGCCAGTGTGCATCGGCAACCCGCTCGACGAAGCGCTGCTGAGAAGCGTGGTCTTCCGGGACCGGATCGCCCAGGCCATCCGTAACGGCCTGGCTCGCTTTTACGCCGCCGCCGGAAACGGGGACGCCGCCCTTGCGCTATAAGCCCGTGCCGCTGCGCACCCACATCATCACGGAGAAGGACGACCTGGCCGAGGTCGTGCGGCGCTACGCCGCCGATGTCGCCGACCCCGGCGACGTCGTGGCACTTTCGGAATCGATGGTGGCCATTGCCCAGGGGCGGGCCGTGCTGCCCCAGAGCGTGCGCGCCCGGCCGCTGGCCAACTTCTTGCGCCGCTTCGCGCATCCGGACGGGAGCCTCGCGACGCCCGCCGCCATGGAACTTGCGTTTCGCGAGGCCGGCACGCTGCGCATCCTGGTCGCGGCCGCGGCCGCTGCAGTCGGGAGGCTGTTCGGGCGGCGCGGGATCTTCTTTCGGGTCGCCGGGCACGGGCTGAAGTTCATCGACGACATCGGCGGGACGCTCTTCCCGTTCGACCGCTACGTCGTGCTGGGCCCCAAGAACGCCCGGCAGCTTGCCGAATCCATCAAGGCCGCCACCGGCCTGGACATCCTCATCGTGGACGTCAACGACCTGCGCCGGGTGGACATCCTGGCGTACACCGGCGACCACGACCCAGACCTGCTGGTGGAAGCGCTGCGTTCAAACCCGCAGGGCAACGACGACGAGCAGACGCCCATCGTGATTCTCAAGCGCACCAGCTGCTCCCAGCCCCGCGCCCGTCAGCGCACCTCGGGCGGGTAGATCTCCAGGATGAATCCGGGCGGCGGCTCGCGCCGCAGTGTCGGCCGGCTTTCCGGAAGCTCTCCGGCCACGAAGCGCCGAACCGCCCTCGCGATGGCGGCGGCCAGGCGCGCCTGGTGCTCGGGGTCCACCAGCTTGCGGCGGTCGCCCGGGTTGGAGAGGAAGCCCACCTCGATGAGCACGGCCGGCATCTTGCTGTTGCGCAGGACGTAGTAGTCGGCGGCGAGTGCCTCGCGGTAGTTCTCCGGCTGCAGCCGCACCAGCTCCTCCTGGACAAGCAGGGCGAGCCTTCGGCCTTCAGACGACCCCGGGTGGTAGAAGGTCTGGGCGCCAAACTGCGAGCGGTCCGGGAAGCTGTTGGCGTGGATGCTGAGGAAGATCCGGGCTTCACCCTGTTCGGCCTTGAACAGCCGCATGTTGAGGCTGGACCGGTTGTCGAGCAGGACGTCGTCGTCGCCCTCGCGGGTCATGATGACCCGGCAGCCGAGGCCTTCGAGTTGCACCTGCAGCTTGCGCGCCACGGCCAGATTCACGTCCTTCTCCAGGACGCCGCCGTGGGAGACCCCCCCGTCGGCCCCACCGTGCCCCGGGTCGACGGCCACCACCACCCCCTCGCAGGGCAGGGGTGGCCGGGGCGCTTCAGCGGGTGGGCCGCGCCGTCCCGGCCCTCTCACGGCCACGAGATACCATGCGCTTGCAAACAGGGCAAGCGCCGCAAGGGCGGCGCCCAGGAGAAGGAGAATGCCCCGCTTCACGGGGCAGTGCTATGCGGCGCTACTCGTCCGCCATGCCGGCCCGGATCCGGTCAAGGAATCCCTTCAGGATGCGGCCCGTAGCACCCCATATGACGCGGCCGTTCCACTCGAACGCAAAGTCCACCCACACGTGCCCCGCCTCGTCCCGAAGCGAGCGCTGTTGCATGTGGGCGGGTTCCAAAAGCCAGGAGAGCGGCAGCAGCAGGATCTCCGCCACCTCGGCGGGGTTCGCCATGAAGGGGTAGGGACTCTTGCGGATGAGCCCCACCACGGGGGTGATGCAGAAGCCGCTGCGGGTGGCGGGCAGGTCGTCCAGCAGCCCCAAGACCTCGACGTCGGCGGCCTCGAGCCCTATCTCTTCGCGGCTTTCCCGCAACGCCGTGGCCACCCGGTCCCGGTCCTCCGGATCGACAGCGCCCCCCGGGAACGAGATCTGGCCCTTGTGGTACTCCACGCGATCCGTCCGCAGGGTAAAGACCAGGTGCTCCCGGGCTTCACGGAGGTAAAGCGGGACCAACACCGCGGCGGGCCGAAGGCCAGGCGTATCCAGGGACCTGCGCCGGGCCGAGGCCAGCGAGCGCCGGATCACGTCGATGTAGCCGTGTGTGCGTGCGGATGACCGCGGATGCATTTCCCCGTGAGCCCCGATCAGGGAGAGTCCTTGACCTCGCCGCAGCGTCGCAGGTTTGGTGGAAGACCAGGGGGCTTAGAGCCCCCTCGGACTCCCCCACCGCTCTAAGTTCGACCCGGCGCCTGGCGCGCCTGCCCCTTCAGCGGGAGAACAGCAGCCACGAATACCCCAGCGAAACGGCCGTGCTGAAGGCGGTGGCCAGCAGGAACACCGCGGCCGCCCTGCGGCTTCCCCTCGGCAGCGCCACGCCGACCCCCGTGAACCCCAGGCAAACGAACCCCAACGCCAGGAACCAGTTGCGCAGGTGCGCCACGGAGTGCAGCGCCTGCGGGGAGAGCCATCCCGCAGACGCCACGACGGAGGCGCCGAAGAAGCCCAGCAGAAAGCGCGGGAAGCGCCGCCACGCGTCAACGATGACGCAAAGCCCGCGGCGGCCGTCGCCCGCAGCGGCCAGGGCGGCCGCCACCAGGCCGATGAGGCAGTTCTGCGCCACCTTGACGACCGAGGCGACCCGCAGCGCCCCCTCCCCCAGCATG
>JBFMCJ010000247.1 GCA_040754675.1 Bacillota bacterium | reverse complement strand
CGTGTCGAGGGCGGGCCGGTGACAGGAGACATCCCTTGGCTTACCGCAGGGCACAAACCGAGCCGACGGCTGCAGAGCCGCCCCCTCTGAGCCCGACGGAATGCCAGAGAGTCCAGCGGGTCCTCGGCCGCTACGACAAAAACCCGCTCGTCCGTATCTCAACAGGCGAGACCACCTGGGTCAGCGGCCCGTACGGATACTTGAGCTTCTGGCGCCCACAGAGGCGCGCGGGGCCAGTCGATGGGAGGTCACGTCCTCGACCGACGGCGTAGGTCCCGCTTCGAGGCTCGTCGAAACAAGCGGCCGGCGGCCGTGGGGAGCCGGCGAAAGGCGCACACGGTCAGGGCCCTCTGGGTCAGTCAGGACGCTTTGTGGCTGCTCGTTCGACGTCCTTCGAACGGTCGCTTGAGGTACGCCCGCGGGCTGTCGGCGGCACGTTCGACGCGCGTCGAACGGAAGATGGCCACAAAGCGCTGGCGCAAGAGCCTGCAAGGGAGAAGCCACGAGGGGCTTGGCGACACGGGAGGGCGACGCTAAGTCTTAAGTTTGTTTTGACAGTGATCGAAGCCGGGCCTACGACTGAGGGGGACATCATGTGGGGAGCGACGTGCGAGCTAGAGGGTGGGGCGAGCGGCCAGTGCAACGGGTGCTGGTGACCGGCGGGGCGGGGTTCATCGGGAGCCACTTCGTGCGGATGGTGCGGGAGAGGCACCCGGAGTGGCAGGTGGTCAACCTCGACCTGCTCACGTACGCGGCCAGCCTCGACAATCTGGAGGCGGTGCTGGGGCGACAGGAGCGCGGAGCGCCGCAGGTGGACGCAAGGCCTCGGACGGGCGGGGGGCCGGAGGCGAGTGCCCGGCGGCGGGAGGACGTGGCGCCGCCGGGGGAAGGAGAGGCCACCGCCGGGCTCGGGTACGGCGAGCGCCTGGTGGGGCGGGATCCCGGGCACGTGCTGGTGCGGGGGGACGTGGCCGACGGGGAGCTCGTGGGGCGGCTGTTTGAGGAGTTTGGGTTTGAGCTGGTGGTGCACTTCGCCGCCGAGTCGCACGTGGACCGCAGCATCCTCGATGCCGCGCCGTTCATGCGCACCAACGTGGAGGGCACCCGGGTGCTGCTCGAGGCGGCAAGGCGCGCCGGCGTGCGGCGGTTCGTGCAGGTGTCGACGGACGAGGTGTACGGAGACCGGGAGGGCCTGGAGGCGGCCGACGAGGAGGCGGCGCTGCGGCCGAGCAGCCCGTATGCGGCGAGCAAGGCGGCGGGGGATCTTTTGGCGCTGGCGTATCACCGGACGTTCGGCGTGCCGGCGGTGGTGACGCGCAGTTGCAACAACTACGGGCCGCACCAGTTCCCCGAGAAGCTGGTGCCGCTGATGATCTGGAAGGCGGCGGCGGGCGAGCCGATGCCAGTGTACGGGGACGGGCGGCAGCGGCGGGAGTGGGTGTTCGTCGAGGACAACTGCGAGGCCATCCTGCGGGCGGCGGAGGCGGGGCGGCCGGGGGCCGTGTACAACATCGGCACCGGGCGGGCCGTGCCGAATCTGGAGATGGTGGAGGCCATCGCGCAGCGGGTGGCGAAGCGGCTGGGGCGCCCGGCGGAGGCAGTGCGGGGGCTCATCACGTTTGTGAAAGACCGGCCGGGCCACGACCGGCTGTATGCGATGGCGGGTGAGCGGGCGAGGCGGGAGCTGGCGTGGGAGCCCCGGGTCGGCTTGGAGGAGGGGCTCGACCGCACCGTGGAATGGTACCTCCGGCGGCTGGAGCGGGTGCGGGCGGTGGTCGGCGGCGAACCGCAGCGGCGCTACTACGAGGCGGTTTACGAACGGGGCTGGGAAGGGGGCCGGGGCGGGCGATGAAGGCGCTGGTGCTGGCCGGGGGCAAGGGGACGAGGCTGCGGCCCGTGACCTACACGCTGCCCAAGCAGCTCGTGCCGGTGGCCAACCGGCCCATCCTGCACTATGTGATGGACCAGATCGCCGACTGCGGGATCCGGGAGGTCGGCGTCATCCTGGCCCCCGAGACGGCCGAGCAGGTGACGGCGGCGCTGGAGGCCAACCCGTGGGGGTTTGAGCTGACGTTCGTGCGGCAGGAGGCACCCCTGGGGCTGGCTCACGCGGTGAAGGTGGCGCGGGGGTTTTTGGGGGACGAGCCGTTCCTCATGTATCTGGGGGACAACCTGGTGGGGGAGCCGGTGCGGCAGGTGGTGGAGCGCTTCCGGGAGCGGGGGGCGGACGCGCTCATCCTGCTGAAGGCGGTGGGCGACCCCCGGCAGTTTGGGGTGGCCGAGGTGGACGGGGCGGGGAGGGTGCGCCGGCTGGTGGAAAAGCCCAAGGAGCCGCCGTCCAACCTGGCGCTTGTGGGGGTGTACTGCTTTTCGGCGGCGGTGCACGAGGCGATAGCGGGCCTGAGCCCGTCGTGGCGGGGCGAACTGGAGATCACGGATGCCATCCAGCGGCTGATTGACGGCGGGCGCCGGGTGGAGAGCGTCGAACTGCGGGGCTGGTGGCTCGACACCGGCAAGAAGGACGACCTGCTCGAGGCCAACCGGGTGGTGCTGGACGAGTGGGTCGGGCGGCGCATCGACGGGCTGCACGACGAACAGAGCCGCATCGAGGGGCGGGTGACGCTCGAGGCGGGCGCGGTGGTGGAGCGCAGCGTGGTGCGGGGGCCGGCGGTGATAGGGCGGGGGGCTGTCGTGCGGGAGAGCTTCATCGGGCCTTACACCAGCATCGGGGAAGGGTGCCGCATCGAACGCAGCCAGATCGAGCACTGCGTGGTGCTGGCGGGGGCCGTGGTCGAAGGGGTGGAACGGCTGGAAGACAGCCTCATCGGGCGCCATGCGGTGGTGCGGCGGGAGCCGGGCAACCACCGGGCGCTGCGGCTGCTGGTGGGGGATGATGCGGAGGTGGCGGTGTGAGGGGCGGGGTTGAAGGGTTCGGCGAGGCAGCGGGCGGCGGAAGTGGCGGCGTGCACAACGAGGCCGGCGGCGAGCACCGGGTTGACCGGGAGTTGATCGCCGGGGTGGTCGTGAAGCCGCTGCGGCTCGTCCCCGACGCCCGGGGGTTCTTGATGGAGATGCTGCGGGCCGACTGGCCAGAGTTTGAGCGGTTTGCGCAGGCGTACGTGACGGCGGCCTACCCGGGCGTGTACAAGGCGTGGCACCGGCACCGGCGCCAGACGGACCACTTCGTGTGCGTAAAGGGAATGGCGCGGGTGGTGCTGTACGACCCCCGGGAGGGGAGCCCGACCCGGGGGTGGGTCAACGAGTTTCACATCGGGATGCTCAACCCCGCGCTGCTCAAGATCCCCGCTCTGGTCTACCACGGGTTTGCGGCGGAGGGGCCGGAGATGGCCCTCATCGTCAACTTCCCCACTGAGCTTTACAACTACCGGGAGCCGGACGAGGAGCGGCTGCCCTACGACACGCCGCTGATCCCGTACCGGTGGCCGGTGAGGCACGGATGACGGGCCCCGGGTTTATGGGCATCGGGCCCATTCCGGTCAGAGAACTCATCACGTGCGCCAACGACCCCGTGCAGGTGGAGGCCGGCGACCGGCAAAGCTTTCTTGAACTCCAGTTCGCCCAGGCAATGGAGCACCCGACGGCTAGCGGGCATCTGAAGCTTGCAGCCCCGTCGATATCCTGATAAGATACATCCGGTGATACTCGTGTCGGATACACAGATGATTCACCTGCGCCTGCCCAAGCACCTCATTGCGGCCCTTGACCGAGAGGCCGGGGGGCGCCCACGGAGCGCCGTCGTGGCGGAGGCACTCGAAGAGTACTTGCGAAGGAGGCGACTGGTTTACACCATCCGTCAGCATGCCGGCACCCTTTCGGCTGAAGAGCAGGTGGTGTGGGGTTCTTCGGAAGCGGTCGACGCCTGGGCTCGGGGGAAGAGGGCCGAGTGGGAGTCTGGGCGAGGTAAGCCGTCGTGAGCGGATTTCTCCTCGATACTACGGTGGTCATTGACTGGCTGCGCGGGTATCGGCCGACCGTCGCCTGGCTTGAACACGAGGCTGTTGCGGGAAGGCGACTGGTTATCTCCCCGATCACCGTGGCAGAGGTCCTCGCCGGGGTTTCTCCGGAACACCGCAGCCAGCGAGCTGAGCAGCTTGCGGCGTACGAGTACCAGGGTTTTTCGTTCGAGGCCGCAAAACTGGCGGGCGAACTCTACTTCGGGCACGCCAGGGAGGGGAGACCCCTACCGCTTCCAGATCTGCTGCAGGCGGCTCTTGCCAAAACGCTCGGCCTCGCAGTGGCGACTTCCGACCCCGGTCTTTTCCCGGATGTTTCCACAGTCAATCCGAGGGAATTCGTGGGCTGATGGCGCTCTGGATCTGGTGACGCGGCGACCGAGACGGGTGAGGCCGATCTCGTTCATGGGGACGACGTGTGCGCTCGTGCGGGCGGGCGTCAAGCATGCCGGAGCGCGATGGGCGGCGGCGCTGTACCAGGCCCAGCGGCTGCAGGCCAGATGGCTGGCGTTGTAGTGGCTGAGCGGCCCCGAGGCGTTACGGCAGCTTCGGAAGGTCGTGGGTCGGATGGAGCGGCCGTACGGAAAGTAGCGGAAACGGGGCGAGCCAGAGTTGTAGCCGTGGCACGGCGAGTTGAATGACGGCCATCATCAGCGCGCTCAGAAGGAGCAGCAGTGCGGAAAGCGCCGCGATCGTGGGATCCTGCCACTTCTCCATGTACAAAAACATCTCGATGGGGAGCATCTTGGTCGTGGGCCCCACCAGGAACACCAGGAACATTGACGTCTCCACCTGGTCAAAAGATGTGATAAACGCGAAGACTGCGGACACCACCAACCCGGGTCGCACCTGCGGCAACGTGACGTTGAGAAGGGCGCGTAACGGCGTTGCACCCAGGTCCATCGCCGCCTCCTCGAGCGAGGGGTTCAGCCCCGCCAGGTTGGCGGCCAGGATGGCGACAACAAACGGAATCGCGACGACCGTATGAACCACCACGAGGCCGGTGAGCGTCCCGAGTAGGCCGAGAAGGCCAAGCCAGACGAAGACCGCCACGCCCAGGATCATCTTGGGCACGACGATGGGGGACATGAACAGGCCTTGCATCAGGCCGTGCCCGAAAAACCGGTATCGTGCCAGAGCAACGGCCGCGGCGAAGACGAAGCGTTAGCGCCTTGTACCGTACGATCAAGGGCCGCGCCGGTCAGTCAGGGCGGGTCCGCGCCGGCCCGGGCGTGCGGAGCTGGCGTTCGAGGCAGATGATCTCGGTTTCGCCAGCGGGCAGGCGGCGGCGCACCGTGTGGATGGGCCGGAAGCCACGGCGCTGCCACCACGCCAGGGCGCGGCGATTGGCTGCGATGACACCGATGCGCACCACCGGCCAGAGCCTGTCATCGCGGAAATAAGCGAGGAGGGCCTCGAGGGCCTCCGTGCCGTACCCCTGGCCCTGCAAGTCGCCCCGAATGACGAGAAGGCCAAGCCATGGGGTGTGGTCGAAGGGGTTGTCGTCCAGGAAGTCGGCAAGGCCCACCGCGGCGGCGTCGGACTTGCGCAAGATAGCCCACATGTGGCGGCCCGGGGTCATCGAGGCTACCTGCCAGTCGCGCTGAAGCTGCGCAAGACCGTAGCCCGCGGGGCCCTCGATGAGGTTGACGTAAGCGGGGTTGGTGGAGAAGACCGCAAGGAGGTCTGAGAGCACTTCGGCGGTGGCCTCGGCGAAGACGAGCCGTGATGTTTCAAGCACAGGCTCAAGGTCAAGCGGGGACGGCATGTCCGGTGAACCCCCGCGGACGGCTTTGCACGGCCATTATACCAGGCGACGGGCTCGGCGGCGGGGATTGTAACCCGATGCCAGTACCCTTTCGGCCGAAGAGCAGGTGTTGTGGGGTTCTTCTGAACCGGTCGATGCCCGGGTTCGGAAGAAGAGGGTCGAGTGGGGAGCCGGGCGGGGCAAATTCCCCGGACGTTTCCACAGTCAATCCGAGGGCATTCGTCGGCTGATGCAAGGTGACTCGCATTGTCGGGGGATGGCGGGGCAACCGCCATCGTTTTTCGTGCCGGGCAGCCGCGGCCGTGCCGCTCCGTGGGTTCGCCAGCGGGCGTGGGTGCGTGTGACATCGGGGCCGCCCGCTACGGGGCCTTGGCGGTGTTTCGCTGCGAAGCCTGCTGCCGGTAGCCGGCCAGGATCTCGGCCGCCCACTTCGCATCGTCTTCCTGGAGA
>JBFMCJ010000246.1 GCA_040754675.1 Bacillota bacterium | reverse complement strand
GGTGCGGACGGTTGCCCGCAACGTGAAGCGTTGGCAAAACGGCGAGCAGGTACTCCGCTGGGCGGCGGCGGGTTTACTGGAAGCTGAGTCCCGGTTCCACCGCATTGCTGGGTACCGTGACATTCCCGTTCTGGTTCAAGCTCTCCGGAAAGAGGTGTTCCCAGATACATCCAGGGAGGTGAAAACGGCCTAAATGGGGAGCTACGGGCCGCCACGAAAATCCACGGCGTTCAGGACAACCCCTGGAGGTGTTGGGGCAGAGGGAATGGAGGGCGGCGATGGGGCCGGGCAGTGGGCGCTGACACCGGCCACCTGGGGTCGTGCAGGACTTACAGGGGTCGCACCCGGCCGAACGGTCTGGACCATCCGTAGGGCGACGTGGTCTTGCTTGCTGTGCCGACCCATTCTGGCTGGGCGGTTCGGGTGTGTCGCTGCTCTTGTTGGGAGGATTGGGAGGGGTGGCTTTGTTGGGCAGAGCAGTGAGCCGGTTTAAGCAAAGGCACGGGCTGCTGAGAACAAGGCAGGGAGGAACTGCGGGGCAGATGCGGACAGGGTTGGCCGGGGGAAGCTTGTGCTGATGTCCGATATGGCGGGACGGTGTTCGTGCTGGTGGTTGGCATGCGCTCGCCGGACGGGTTGGGCAAGGGCAAACGGGCCTGCGTCCGCACGGAGACGTTTCGAGGGGGTCTTCTCACCCGTGCTGATAAGGGTGGGGCGGTAGAACCAGGGTTCGGTCAGGTGTCTTGCTTCGGATTACTTGTCCGACGCTAAGTGGCCCAGGTGCGGACTGCGCCGTTTGGGTGGAGTATGGCTGTTCCCACGATCCCCACTCCAACGGCGGAATGGCTGAATGAACAGTCCCTTACTACGTCCCCGCTAGACTGTAGTCGCACCGTTGCGTGCTGGTACCTCCCAGCTTTTCTGGTGATCGACAATCCAAGACTATGTTTGCGTTTGTCGGAAGTTCTGAATCCCCTACGTGGTGCGAGTGGGCTGCTGCCATTGCTATGGCGACCGTGCCCGTCGCACGGCTTGCCTCGGACGCCTGTTCGGTAGCGGGAAGGGCGAATACGCACTCTCCCCAGTTGCCTGCTCCGCTCTGCGGTCCAAAAGAGGCCGAAATTCCAGCAAGGGTCCTCGGGTGCGCCCTCTGGGACTCAGACCCGCGGCCCCCCGGCCACGGTCACCACCGTCGGAAGCAGGCAAGAGTCCTTTCCGTGGCGCATCGGAGGGACTCAAGCCAGGATCGTGAAATTCGTCAAGGGTGCTACCACGGTCAGGCGGTGAAAGCGGGGAAAGCCAGTGCGCGGGAGGACGTTGCGGGTGAGGAGGCGAATTGAGGATCTGAAAGAGGGTGGTGATCAAGAGTGTGCGAGACGATTGTGGGACGTAGGGTAGCCGTGCTGGCCGAAAGGGACTTCGAAGACCTCGAACTCTACTATCCGTTGCTTAGGCTGAAGGAGGCAGGAGCTGAAGTCAAGGTGGTGGGCCTGGCTGGTCCGTCGTACCTGTCGAAGCACGGATACCCGGTTAATGTAGATCTCACCATTGACCAGGCTCGCCCGGAGGATTTCGACGCCGTCGTGATTCCAGGTGGGTGGGCGCCCGACTTCCTGAGGCGGAGCCAGGCGGTATGTACTTTTGTGCGCCACATGTGGGAAATGGGCAAGGTGGTGGCTGCGATCTGCCACGCAGGGCACGTGCTGGTCTCGGCAGGGATACTCCCAGGCCGTACTGTTACCTGTGTGGCTGCTATCCGTGACGATGTGGTGAATGCGGGAGCAAAATACGTGGATCAGGAGGTGGTGGTGGATGGCAACCTGATTACTTCCCGCACGCCTTCTGACCTTCCGGCTTTCTGCCGGGCGATCATGCGGGCCTTGAGCTAGACTCCATAGAGTCCATGACAGGTATGCTTTTCGGTGAGCCGAGTGGCCGCCATGACGCGGGAGAACGTGTGACCACGAACGGGCGGGCAGGGGCTGAGGTCGCGCCGGGCGCGAAGCACCAGGGGTAGGATGTGTCAAGGTGGTGTTACTCGGACTCATGGCGGTAGTTTTCGCCCGCTGCGCGTCGGTCGCGGCGTACGGTGGGTTACGAGCAGGTAAGCTTGGATGGGATGAAGGGGCTCACCTGCGCTTTACAGGAGGTGAAGGGGGCCTCTTTGGCTTCCTGGGGTGTTCCGCTATCCTGACCGTGGGGAAAAGTAGCACCGGCGGGAAATGTTCGTCTCGGCTGTCCGTGACCCCCGGTCGAGTGCGCTGGTGACCTTCGAGTGCCAGGCGGCGGAGCCTTGGCACCTGGTGCTGCATCGTACACAGGGAGATCTGGGTATCAAGCCACCAGCTGAATCGTAGCGTTTGAAGTTCCTGTTCCGCGGCGTCGGCGTCAGTGACCCGCAGTTCTGCCACCCACGTCGGCCGAATCGCCGTGGAGCGCCGGAGCCAGCAGGAGTTTGATCGTTGACGTCGTATTACTTGGCATGACAACGTTACATGTGGAGGGTGTTGGGTTGAAGTTTGGGCAGGTTCGGTTGGCACCACTTGACCGCAACAGCCCGGTGCCGAAGTATCATCAACTCAAGCAGATCATCCGGGAGAAGATTGAGAGTGGCGAGTGGCCACCCGGGGAACTGGTTCCCTCGGAGTACGAACTGTGTAAGTTGTATGGTGTTAGCCGCACCACGGTAAGGCAGACGATGGCTTGCCTCGTAGCGGAGGGGCTCGTCGTCAGGGAGCAGGGCAAAGGCACGTACGTTGCACACCCGAAGCTCGAGCAAGGGCTGGTGGGTTTCTATAGCTTTACGGAGGAAATCCTCAAGAAGGGCTTGCGCCCCCGGTCAGAGGTGATTGAAGTAGGAGTTGCCCCTGCGACGAAATCTGTGGCCCGTAGGCTGTTGTTGACCGAAGGGGACCAGGTGGTTTACCTTACAAGGCTCCGCTTGGCGAACGAGGAGCCCATCATGCTTGAAACGTCCTATTTGCCGCACAGGTACTGCCCTGGTTTGGCCGAGGTCGATCTCAACAGCAGGCCTTTGTATGACGTACTGCGCGGTGAGTACCGCATTGAGTTGACCCGGGCTCGGGAAGGGTTTGAGCCGGCGTTGGCTGATGAGTACGAGGCCCGCTGGTTGTGCATCGAGCCGGCAGCTCCTGTGTTGTTGCTCGAAAGGCTAGCGTTCATGGCGGGTGAGAGAGGAGAAGATGTACCCATTGAGTTCTGCCGTAGTGTGGTTCGCGGGGATCGGTGTCGGTTCTACGTGGACCTGCCGGGGCGTGGGTGAGGGGCAGGGCTCGCCATGAGCTGAGTGGCCGGGTGACACCGGAGCAGTGCAGATTGACTTGCCATGACAACATTACGTTGCAACACGTACTTCTTTCATTCGTGCCTCGGAGGTGGACGGGTTGATGGGTGCGCATACGTGGCAGGAGATTCAGAGCCAGCCGCAGGCCTGGGAGTCGGCGTTGTCGGCGGTCAGGTATCACGCCAATCTCATAAACTCTCTTATCAACGAACCGCAGGTTGTAGACGAGATTGTTCTGGTGGGATGCGGGTCGTCGTATTACCTTGCTCTTTCTGCTGCAGCCACCTTTCAGAGGTTATTGGGAATACCTTCTCGGGCCATTCCCTCCTCCGAGGCGATTTTTTACCCGGAGTCTGTTTTCCGTCGGGGCAAGTCAGTCCTGGTGGTGGGGATCTCCCGTTCAGGGGAAACCACTGAGACGCTGGTGGCCTTGGGGCGGGCGGCGTCTTCGCCCGGGGTTAGGCTGATGAGCGTCTCATGCCGGCAGGACACAGAGCTGGCCCGGCTTGGAGGCTTCCACCTTTACCTCCCGGGCTGTGACGAGGTTAGCGTGGTTATGACTCGGTCTTTCAGTGCCATGCTCTTGGCCTTGCAAGGCGTTGCAGCCCTTGGGGCTGGTAATGTTGCGTGGTTCGACCGGCTGAGTGGGCTTCCCGTTGTGGCTCAGAACATAGTGGATGCTGCCCTGCCCCTGACCCGTTCTCTGGGTTCTGACGGATCTATCCGCCGTTTTGTATTCCTCGGTAGTGGGCCTTTCTACGGTATAGCTTGCGAGGGAATGTTGAAGATCAAAGAGATGGCCCTGGCCAATTCTGAGGCGTACCACACTCTGGAATTCCGTCACGGGCCCATGTCTGTATTGGACGCCAACACGCTGGTGGTGAGTATCACGTCGGACGTAGCCCGGCGGGAGGAGTCCGAGTTGTTGCAGGAACTGCAGTCGTTGTCGGCGCGGACCTTGGCGGTGGGGGCTCCGGTCGCCGGCGCGGAACACGTCGTGGAGTTGCCTGTCGACAGATTCGACGAATGGGCCCGAGCGGCGCTGGCCATCGTACCTTTGCAGCTGCTGGCCTACTGCCGGGCTACCAGTGAAGGGTTCGACCCTGACCGCCCGCAACACCTTTCTCGAGTGGTCAGGTTGGGGTTCTGATGAGAGCGGCGCGTGGGGTGGGAAGGTGAGCAGGATAGGGGTGCTGCTTCGGGGCCACGTTATCCTGGATGTGGCCGTAGCGGGCTGGGAGGAGGCTGTACGAACGGCGGGTCGACTCCTCGAGGCTTGTGGGGATGTTAATCCCGAGTACACGAAGGCAATGGTGCGTACGGTGCGTGAAATGGGCCCCTACATCGTAGTGGCACCCGGCGTTGCACTTCCACATGCCAGGCCAGAGGATGGGGCGCTGCGCACATGCGTGGGCTTGGTTCGGTTGGCAACTCCCGTGGCCTTCGGAAGCGAAGTGAACGATCCCGTTGACCTTGTTATTCCCTTTGGTACTTCGCGCGCGGAGGAACACGTTGAGGTTCTGGCTGAGCTTGCGCGATTCCTGGCCGGGGCCGAACGGGTACATGCCCTTCGGCGGGCACGGACCGAAGACGATGTCCTGGCGGTATTCCGGGCTTTTTCACTGGGGGAGGGACTGGCATGAGAGTAGTTGCGCTGTGCGGCATGGGGTTCGGCACCAGTCTCATGTTGAAGATGACTATCGGCGACATTTTCCGCGCACACGGAATCAAGGCTGATGTCCAGGCGTGGGATCTGGGTAGCTTCAAAGGGCAGGCTGCCGACATCGTGGTGGCGCCCCAGGACATGAAGCGCCATCTTAAGGACTATCAAGGAAGGGTGGTGTTGATCAACAATCTCACTGATCGTAGGGAAATTGAGGAGAAGCTTCTGCCGCTGGTGCGCGAGTTGCTGGCGTAGACCAGATCCTGGATTCGGTGGGGTAGGGGGGTGGGGCCGGCCGAGCGACCGAGGGTGTTCTCCGGTGGAGCCATCATAACTCCGAAAACAAAAGGGAGGGTGCGCGATGCTCGAGTTTATTGTCGAGTTCTTCAGCACTCCGGCGATCGTGATCGGAGTGGTGGCGTTGGTAGGCCTGATTGTACAGCGCAAGTCGTTCTCCGAGGTTCTGTCAGGCACGGTCAAGACCATGCTTGGGTTCTTGATCCTGGGTGTGGGCGCCGGTGCCATTGTAAGCTCTCTGGATCCCATCACCAAGATGTTCATGCAAGCGTACAATCTCCAGGGGTTCGTGCCGTTTGACGAGCTGGTTGTGGCCTCCGTAGCTGCCAAGCTTGGGCGGGAAACTGCATTAATTCTGGCGTTTGGCTTCCTGGTGAATGTTATCCTGGCTCGTGTGACCCCGTGGAAGTACATCTACCTTACGGGGCACATGTTGTGGATTCATGCGGGCGCCTGGGCCATTGTGTTGCACACGCTTGGGCTCTCCAGCACCGCGATAGTGGTGTTGGGTTCCGTGGTCCAAGGGCTTTACACCACGTTGTTCCCGGCTATGGCGCAACCGTTCATGCGCAGGATTACTGGCACGGATGACGTTGCTTTCGGTCACGGGCAGACGCTGCTTAACGTGCTTGGAGCGGTTATTGCGAAGCCCTTTGGGAACCCCAGGGACAGCGCCGAGGAAGTCGCCGTTTCTGACAGGTGGAGCTTCTTCCGCGATATGGCTATAAGCATGTCTATAATCATGTTGATAGTATCTATTCCGGCGGCGCTGGTGGCGGGACCCGAGTACATCGAGAAGAATCTTAGCGGCGGCCAGAACTACCTCATATTCTCGATCCTCAAGGCGCTGGGCTTCACCGCCGGCGTACTGGTTCTGCTGCAGGGCGTCCGGATGTTCATTGCCGAAATGGTTCCGGCATTCCGTGGCATCGCAACCAGCATCGTGCCCGGGGCTAAGCCCGCGCTCGACTGC
>JBFMCJ010000245.1 GCA_040754675.1 Bacillota bacterium | reverse complement strand
ACTTCGACCGGGCGGCACGGACGCTGCAGGTTCAGGCATCGACGCGTCACGGGTCCGCTGTTGTCACCGCGGATTGAGGGGGTGTGGTGGACCGACCGAACGTCAGTCGGTCCCCCGAGGGCCTGGATTAGCCGGTCCCCGAGGGCCCGCCGGACCGACCGACCGTCAGTCGGTCCACCAACTACCTTGTTGAGAGAGGGGCTCCACCATGGACGAAAGGCCACAGACCGCCGGACAGGATCAGGGCGGCCCGGAGCGCACAGTCCCGGGCGACGACGACCGGCTGCGCATCCTGCGGCTCGTGCAGCAGGGCAAGGTGACGCCGGAGCAGGCCGTCGCCCTGCTCGATGCGGTGGCGCCCCCTCTCCCGAGGATGGCGCCCCCGCCGCCCGGCCGGCCGCGGGTGCTGCGGATCCGGGTCGTGGAAGACGATGAGGACAGGGTCAATCTCAACATTCCCCTGGCGCTGGCGCGCTCGGCGCTGCGGCTGATCCCCGACCGATCCAAGCACTACTTCCAGGGCGTGGATCTACAGGCGCTCCTGGAGCAGGTCGAGCACGGGGCCAGCGGCAAGATCCTCGAAATCCGGGGCGACGACGATACCGGCGTCGAGATCACGGTGGAGTAGCGCTAACAGGGGCCAAACGGCGGTAACACGGGCGGGGTTGCGGCAACAAAAGGGTGGGGGCGGGACCAACCGATGCGAGGCTGGGTGGGACGCTGGCTCATCAACGGGGTGGCCCTTCTCCTGGTGGCAAAGCTCGTGGGCGGCATCCAGGTGGGCGGGGTCTTCGCGGCCCTGGTGGCCGCGGCCATTCTCGGGCTCGTCAACGCTTTCATCCGCCCGCTTCTCATCGTCCTCACGTTGCCCATCAACATCGTGACCCTGGGGCTGTTCACGTTCGTCGTCAACGCGTTGATGCTGTGGCTCACCGCCGGTCTGGTGCCGGGGTTCAACGTTCACGGCTTCTGGGCGGCGCTGTGGGGGAGCATCCTGCTGAGCCTGGTCAGCGCCGGCATCGGCTGGCTCGTGCGAGACGTACGGGCGTGAGTGATAGGCCAGCCGCACCGTTGCCATCTGGACGGACCTTCGCCCCCACGGTCTGGCATCGCCGGGGTGCCATCCCAGCCCTGGTGCGCCCTGGCCGGCCTGCCATCAGTTAGCTAGAATGACACGGCAGGAACGCTAAACACCCACACATAACCTCCCGAGCGCAAGGACGCCACGAAAGGTGCCACGGATCGGCGGGCACCTTTACATCCCCCATCATCCTGAATGCCACTCTTGGAGCGACCACGGACGGCCCTCCAGTTCGGTTGCGCTCCAGGCCGCAGCCCCTGGAAGGGGGTGGCCTGCTCTGCATGGACGGGGCGTAAGCGGCGCGGGGCGCACGATGCAGCACCGTTCGCACCCGTGGTGCAGCCGGTGGGGAGGGGGCGCCGGATGTGAGGAAACGAGGAGACTCACCCTGCCGTTCCCCCGCCCGGACGATCGGTGGGCACCCGCATCGCAGCAGCACCTGCCGTTTCGTAGGGTAGTCAACGTGGTGTAGTGTCCGGGGAACAGACGTACTCCTTTGAGGGGGATAAGGCGTTTCATGAAGAAGCTGGCAGTGTTGGTGTCAGCCATGATGGTGGCGGCGCTGGCGGCGCCGGCTCTGGCGGCTGACTTCCAGCTCTCCGGCTCCATGGAGAGCGAGGTCACCTGGCGCCAGCACCAGTGGCTCAACGACGACGGCACCCTGGACCAGCCCGCCGGCGTGTCGGCGGCGACGTCGCTCAAGCTGAACGCGGCCCTCGGCACCCCGGACAGCGGACTGCGGGCCGTCGTGAAACTCTCGCCGATGTCGGTGCAGTCCGGCGGCAGCCTTGGCCCGCTGTCTGTCGACCGGGCCTTCCTGGAGGCCAGCGGGCAGCTCTGGCAGGGTGGGTCCGTCACCCGGGCTCGCCTGGGCAGCCTCGACGTGAGCTACTCGCCGTACGTCGCCACGTTCGGCTGGGAGGGCTTCTCCATCGACGGCGTGGGCTACGGCCCCGTCGGGATGGCCGCCTTCGCTGGCCGCAGCGGCGAACAGACCGTCCTGGGTGCGCAGATCAAGGCGGCCCTCGCGGGCGTGGCGGGCGCACTGACCGCCGTCAACGCGGGCGGCCGGTATGACTGGGAGATGGCGGCCGCGGCCATTCCCATGCAGGGCATCGCCCTGAGCGGCGTCTACGCGGCTTCGGGTACCAGCGCGGCGAGCGGGGAGACCCCGACCCTGGCCCGCCTGGACGCGCAGGCCCAGATCCTGCCCAACGTCACCGTGACCGCGGGGTACCGGAAGGTGTACAACACCTTCGAGCCGGCGTACGTGGCGCGGCAGGCTGACGGCACGATGTATCCTTGGATCGCCGACAACCGCGGCGAGCACGGCGTGAACGTGGGCGTCCAGACGGTTCAGCAGGGCGTGAACCTTGCGGCCGGCGTGGACGTCTACCAGCGCTGGGTTGACGAAAGCGGCAACCCCACCGCCGAGCCGACCCCGCACCGGGACGCCTCGCTTGCGGCCAGCACCACGCTGGACGGGTTCCAGCTCGCAGCGTCCAGCAGCTTCGACCTGCTCAACCGGGCGCGCACCGAGAGCAGGTTCTCGGTCGCATACCCGGTGACGGTGCCCGGCCTCAGCGTGACGCCGGCCTATGAGGCGACCATCGACCAGGCCGGTGGCGTGGCCCACAAGCTGACCGCAACGGCGACGCTCGACGCCGTGCCCAACCTCCCCGGCATCGGGCTGGAGGGCCGGGTGGCGCGGGCGGCTGACGGCAGCGTCAGCTACGGCGCAGACCTGCGCTACACGGCGCCGAACGGGCTTGCGGTCGGCGTCCATCACGACTCGGTCAGGGGCGCCTGGGTCGACGCAGGCCTGAAGGCCGAGTTCTAAGGGGGCAGCCGGCTCCAAGCGACGGTCGGAACTCGCCGGCCTGCCTCGCGGCCGGGGGGAACGTTCGATGGCCGGCGTCCACCTGCGCTGAGGCAGGCTGGGCGTAAGGGAGGCCCCGGGCAAGACCCGGGGCCTCCTTGTTTTTGCCATTCGGCAGGGACCGGGAGCGCCTATCAAGAGCCGACATTTTCGGGCATTGAATCAGCACCCAGGAGAAGGAATTTCGCCCAGTGCATCGAAATGGCGGCGAGTGGGAGGGCGCAAGGGGCGCTCTCCGTGCTACCTGCCGGCAGCCGTGGCGCCCGAGACCGGCGGGGAGGGGGGCAGGGCAGTTCAGCCAGGGGCCACGGGAGGCTGTCGCCGGGCAGGGACCCGCTGGATTGGACAGGCCGTAGGGAGCCCGGGAAGGAAACACGGGAGACTTTCCGGGCAGTGAAGGCCTAGCCATGCTGGCGGGTTATTGTGGTGTATCGTGACCCGGTTCGTTGTGTGTGTCGTCTCGGACGTTTCCCACCGCGTCTCGATATTTCAGTAGGGGAGGACCACGATGCGCAAGAGCCTGCTGTTTGCCGTGATGGCGGTGGTCCTGGTCGCCGCCCCGGCCCTTGCATCGGTTACCTTCGGAGGCACCATCAACTACAGCCTGTCTGGCGGCGTCGGGATCACCAACGACTTTGATGCGGCAGAAGACGTGTCCTGGGAGCCGGCAGCAGCCCCCGGGTATACGCTCTTGATTAGCTTCGCCGGCGGTGAAGAGGGCAAGTGGAGCCTCTATGGTGAAATCGCCCCCTCTGACTTGACGGCTCCGAGCAAGGTCAAGGTCGTGCTCACACCGCCCGAGTTCACCCTCACTGCTGTGCAGAAGACGGCACTCGCTGACGTGACGGATCCGCTTGGACTTCTCGCGCTTGGTACACTCGACGGAACGAGCGGCGTTCGGATCGAAAGCAAAATCCTAGGTCCGACGCTCGTCACGCAGTTCGAGAACAACAAGAAGCATGTCGGTGTGAAGGCGGAAACCGCTCTGGGGCCGGCCACGGTCGGCGCGGTCACGAAACTCCCGATCCCGGATGGCACGGGTCTGGACGTTGTGGGTTACGCAAAGGTGACCGTGGCGCCTCTCACGGTAACCGGTGCGTTCGGCCAGGATGCGGCAAAGAAGACCGCTTTCGCCGGCAGGGTCGATCTCAAGCCGATACCGGGCCTGGCCGCGAACGCGAGCTACAAGAAGGACTTCTCTGAGAACACGACAATCAGTGGCGGTAGCACCTACGACATCGACTTGGCTCAGCCGGGCGTGTCGGTCAGCCAGACGACCGATGCCGCCGGGACTGTAACGGCTCGGACCGTCGCAGGCGCTGTCAAGTATCGCGGCAGCGCTGACAACCCGGCGTTCGCTGATCTGTTCAACGATCTCGTCAAGAAGTGGTACGACTACGTGGCGCCGGCGGCCGTTGTCTCGGTGTCGCAGGCTGCGGACATTACGCCCAACGCCACGCTGACCCTGAGCGGAAAGCTCGCATATCCTGTGATGTCCGGCGTGGCCGCACGGCTGTTCGTGACCTACGAGGCGGACCAGGACGGCAAGTTCGACGCGTTCAAGGAAGACAAGTACGCCACCGATGGCGGCGTCGAGGAGTATGGCTACGTCGCTGCCAAGAGCCACATGCTGATCGACTCCGAGCTGCGCTACAAGCTCACCGACAGTCTCACCTTCGGGCCGACCTTCAAGTTCCATTCGTGGAGCGATCTGTCCCTCGAGCAGACGGACGGCACGACCGTAAAAGCGACGTATGATGTCAGCGGCGGGTCGGGCATGGAGATCGGCGCCAAGGTGACCTACGCGGTAACGGACAACGCGTCGCTGTCGCTCTCGTTCGGCCGGAACAGCCGGTCCTTCACCGTGACTGGAGCACCAGCCGGGGCCAAGACGAGTTGGTCCGATATGTCGTACAAGCTGGTCGCCTCCGTCGGCTTCTAAGCTGCGCAGGTCGATCAGCGTTAGGTAGAGAGGCTCGGGCCCTTCGGCCCGGGCCTCTTCGCGACCCCCGAGGTAGAGGATGGCGTTGTGCGGTGTCGCGGAGGCGATGCAGGGTAAAGCATCTGGATCTTGTATACACACGCCTTCCGGCAGGGGGCCGCCGAAAGTGTGTCGAACCGCCGCTTTGGTGACACCAGAGCCGCGCAAGGCGGCCCCGAGGAGGCGTGGGGGTTCATGGCAAGCGTCACGCTCGAGAACGTGACCAAGCGCTTCGGCAACGTGGTGGCGGTCAACAGGGCCAACCTGGACATCCAGGACAAGGAGTTCGTGGTGCTGGTCGGCCCGTCCGGGTGCGGCAAGTCGACGACTCTGCGCATGGTGGCGGGCCTGGAAGAGGTGACGGAGGGCAACATCTTCATCGGCGAGACCCTGGTCAACGACGTGCCCCCCAAAGACCGGGACATCGCCATGGTCTTCCAGAACTACGCGCTTTATCCCCACATGAACGTCTACGACAACATGGCGTTCGGGCTGAAGCTGCGCAAGTTCCCCAGGGCCGAGATCGACCGGCGGGTCAAGGAAGCCGCCCGCATGCTCGGCATCGAGAACCTGCTCAACCGCAAGCCCAAGGAGCTGTCGGGCGGGCAGCGCCAGCGCGTGGCGGTCGGCCGGGCCATCGTCCGGGAACCCAAGGTCTTCCTCATGGACGAGCCGCTCTCCAACCTGGACGCGAAGCTCCGCGTGCAGATGAGGGCTGAGCTCTCCAAGCTGCACCGCCGCCTCGAGGCCACGGTCATCTACGTGACCCACGACCAGACCGAGGCCATGACCATGGGCGACCGCATCGTCGTCATGAAGGACGGGTTCATCCAGCAGGTCGGGGCGCCGCTCGAGGTCTACGAGAAGCCGGTGAACGTTTTCGTGGCCGGCTTCATCGGCAGCCCCGCGATGAACTTCCTGGAGGGCATCGTGCGCCGGGACAACGGCCAGTACTACCTCGACGCCGAACCCATGCGCCTGCCCATCCCCCTGCAGAAGGCGGCGGAGATCCAGAGGTTGGGCGAGTACATCGACAGGCCGGTCATCTTCGGCATCCGCCCGGAGGACATCGAGGACTCCGAGCTCATCGCCAACCCCGACCCGGCGACCACCGTGGTGGCCACCATCGACGTGGTGGAGCCCATGGGGTCGGAGTCGTACCTGTACGCCACGGTCGGGTCACACTCGTTCGTGGCCCGAGTCGACCCGCACACCGGCGCCCGGGACGGCGAGCCGCACCGGGTCACGCTCAACATGAACCGGGTGCACCTGTTCGACAAGGAGACGGAGAAGCGGATCGACTG
>JBFMCJ010000244.1 GCA_040754675.1 Bacillota bacterium | reverse complement strand
GGCGTCAGCGGCACCGGCAGTCCGGCCGCTTCGACGCCGGCCCAGGACTCCGGCCGCGTCCCGGGGGTGCACACGGCCGAAGTTCACCTGGTCGGCAGGCGCCGGGGCGAGCGGCAGTGGGAGCTGCGGGCCGAACGCATCGACCTGCCCCAGGCCCGGCGACAGGTGGTCTTCTCCCGCGTCAGCCGGGGCGTCTTGTACCGTGAGGGCCGCACCTTTCTCCTGTTCGACGGGGACGGCGGACGCTACGACGAGAAGACCGGCGGGTTGGTGCTGGACGGCGGCGTGACGCTTCGGGATCCGGGCGGGGGCGTGCTCGTCAGTTCGGACCTGGTCTGGGACGCGGGGCGCCAGGTGCTGTTCAGCGAGGCCCCCACGACGCTCTCGCGAGGCTCGTCGGTGGTGCGGGCGGCCCGGATGGAAGTCGACGTCAAAGCCGGAGTGGTACGCCTCTCCGGCGGCGTGCGGGCAGAGGATCCGCAGGCCGGAGGGCTAACGGTCCAGGCAGCCGGAGCGGAGTACGTGCCGGATACGGGCGAGATTCGCCTGGCCGGCCCGGCCCGCCTGGAGGTCAGCCCGCCACCGCCGGACGGGTGACCGGCGGACGGATCGGATTGGAAGTGCGTCGCAGTGCATTCTTCGAAGGCCACTCAAGCCGCGGTCGCGCTGGCGCTGGCCGGCGTGCTCTGGGGATTCGCCCCCGGGCATGGAAGCGCAACCGCCGAAGCGGCCGCCGCTCAGGCGCCCTCCGCGCCCGCCACACAGGAAAACCAGCCGGTCCGTATTTCGGTCGAGGGCGTCGCGCCCGACCAGCAGATCGGGCGGTGGGACCCGAAGGCACGCCGCTGGATCTTCAACCCCCCGGGCGGGACGGTTGTCGTGGAGTGGGGGGGCTGGCGGGCCGAGGCGGCGAGGCTCGAGTGGGACAGCGAGGGCCGCACGGTGGAACTCTCGGGAAGCGTGAAGCTCACCCAGGCCGAGGTGGACGGGGCCGCCGAACGCGTAATGGTCTGGTACGACGAGCGCCGGGTGAGGCTGTCGGGCAGCGCCCGGCTCGACCAGTTCGAGGTGGTTGACCACAAGCGCGGCAAGAAGGTGCGAACGCTCACGGCCCCGTTCATCGAGGTGGACGACCGCAGGGGCCTGCTTGTGGCCGAGTCGGGCGTCGAGGTGCGCCAGGATGATCCGCGCCTGTGGGCGACCGGTGAGCGGCTGACGTACGACCGGGCAAGCGAGCTTCTGGTGCTTACGGCAAAGGAGAACCGGGTGCGCGCCACCCTTGAGGGCTTCAAGCTCGAGAAGGCGTCTCGCATCGAATACAACGCGCAGACGGACGAGGTGAGGCTATTCGGCCCGGCGGAGATCATCCAGCTTCCGCCCGAGCCCGCTTCTTCCACCAGCCCCTGAGCGCTGACAGCGCCGCCAGCAACTCTTTCCCGGCCGGCCCGGAAACGCATGGTATACTGCGGCCGGACCGGGAAAGGGGAAGCGCGGCGCGTGAAAGCCTTCGACCAGGCCCGACGGCGCCGGAGCGCACCCGCAGTCGTCCGGCACCTTCTGGTCTGGCTTCTGGCCGCTACCCTCGTGGCCGGCGCAGGGGGTTACCTCGTCGCCTGGGCCATGGGCCGCGCGCTCTTTTCTACGGTGGAACTCGTCATGGGCGAGGCCGGCCGGTTCGACGTGCTGCTGCAACTTCAGCAGGAACGCCGCCGCGAGGCCCTCGCCGCCGCCTCCGAACTGCTGGCCCGGCAGTTCCCCGGTTCGGCCGTGAAAGAAGGTCCTTCGGCCGCCGGGAGCACCGTGCTGTTGGTGTCGCTTCCCGAGCGGTGGCGAAACGCCCGCACGTTCGAGCGCCTGGACAGGGAACTGGCCGGCGTCCCGGGGCTCGTTAGCTGGCTTCCCCTGGTGGAACCGTCCGTGACCGTCAGCCGCGTCCACCCGGCCCTCGAGCGCGACCTCCAAGGCTGGCTCGAACGCCAGGAGGAAGTGGACTTCACCTTCTTCCGCGGATCCGACCTGGTGGTGGTGTTGAAGGAAGCCGGCCGGCTCGACCGGTTCAACGAGAAGCTCAAGCGCCGGATCGGCACCTACCGGGTCGTGCGGGCGGTGCTGCCCGGCCAGGCCGTGGATGCCGGCCTTGCCCGGCGGGCGGCGCAGGCCCTCGAGGAGCAGGGTTGGGCGGGGTCGGTGGTTTACGCCGCGCCCGCCACCGAGGGGGCCGGTGCCGGCACGGTACGGTGGGTGGAGCGAATGCGGGACTTCTTTGTGAGCTACGCCACGCTTGCCCGCATCGAAGCGTCCGAGGCGGCCCGGGACACGCCGCTGCGCGTGGGCGAAGAGGTGCGGGTGGGAGGTGCGCCGGCGCAGGTGGTGGCCTTTGACGGCAGGCAGGGGCTGGCCGTGCTCGCCGAGGAAAGCGGTGCGCAGGACCTCCTGGGAAAGCCCGTCGAGGTGCGCCGCGCCTCCGGAGAACTCGCCGGCACCGCCGTGGTGGATGGCGGGCGGATCCGCATCCAGGCGGCACTCGACGAAAGCGAGGCCCTGCTCAACCGCCTGGAGCAGGCCGGCGGGAGCTGGGAGGAAGCCCTGCATTCGGCGCAGCAGGCGGCCCGGCAGCTCGAGCAGACGATCGGGCGGATCGAGCAGGCGGCCGAGGACCTGTCGAGGCTTTCGGCCTCCTCCTCCGATCCCGCCCGCGACACCCTGGTGGCCCTCGCGCTCAGCGTGCTCCTGGGGCGGCGGGACTCCACCGCCACGCCGGGCGATGCCACCCGGTCCGTCGCCCGCCTCCAGCAGCAGCTTCAGGAACTGCGCGCCCGGCTCGACGCGTACCAGAAGACCGACCTCCGGGATCTGAAGAACAGCATCCAGACGCTACGGCAAAGCCTCCCCGAGATCGACGGGCGGGAGGTGGCGTCGGCGCTGGACCTGCTCGAAAAGTCGGAAGCCGAGCCGCTGGCGGCACCCGAGGGCGTCGAGATCGTGCTGCGAACCGGCGAAGACCGCCCGCCGGAGACGTCCCGCCTCAAGCAGGCGCTGGAGCGAGGGCTGGAGACGAGCAAGGTGCGGGTCTACACCTCGCCCGCAGCCACGGCCTCTCCCAGCGCCCGTGCCACGGTGATGCAGGTGGTGGAGCGGGCCCGCTCTGCCGGGGCGGCGCTTGCGGTGGCCGGCATCGTGGTCTGGACGCTTTTCAACGATTGGGCGGCCGTGGGGGCGGCCATCCAGGCGGAGCGGCGCGGGCGCCGCCGGGCGGCCGGCAGGGCGGCCAGGCTGCTCTCGGCGGGGATCGGGGTGCTGGCCGGGGCGACCATGGCTCTTGTGGCCGGGATGGCGCTCCTCGGCCGGGAGGCGTGGATCTGGCCTGTGGCTCTCGCCGTTTTGGGCGCCGTGGCCGGATGGCTCTCCGGCTGGCTGGGGCACCGGCTCTCCCCGGTCGATGCGGACGCGGTGGAAGCCGCCCGGGCGATGAGCATGGAGGGCGGCGCCATCCTGGAGACGGTGGTCGCACCGGCGGTGAGGCCGTGGCTTCTCTCCCTCACCTCGTCCCGGCGGCCCCCGTCCGGCACCCGCTTCGGCGCGCCGCCGGCGAAGAACGGACGCCTGCTGTCAAGTGCTGCCGTGAGTGACGGCGCGCCCGCGACCTTCCGGGAGGCCGCCCTGGCGGCGTACAGCCTGGTGAAGTACTACGGAGCGCAGAAGGTGCTGGACGGGCTGTCGCTTTCGGTGACCCGGGGCGAAACCGTGGTCATCATGGGCCAGAGCGGGTGCGGCAAGTCGACGCTCTTGCGGTGCTTCAAGGGGCTCATCGAGCCTGACGCCGGAAGTGTGCGCATTTTCGGGCAGGACCTGTGGAGCCTCCCGGACGCCCAACGTCGTGCCCTGGCGGGCCGGGTGGGCCTCGTCTTTCAGCGGCCCCAGCTCATCGCCCACCTGAGCGTGCTCCAGAACGTGGCCCTGGCCGCCCTGGGTTCGGGCGCTTCCTGGCCGGAGGCGTACGAGCGCGCCTGGCACTGGCTTTCGGTTCTGGAGATGGCGCGGTTTGCCTCCAGGCGCCCGGCCGAGCTTTCGGGTGGCGAAGGCCAGCGGGTGGCCATCGCAAGGGCCCTTGCGGCCGAGCCCGACATCCTCCTGTGGGACGAGCCGACCTCGCAGCTCGATCCCATGCTCGCCGCCGACCTCCTGGACCTGATGGAGGAACTGATTCGCCGCCTCAGAACCACCATGCTGGTTGTGACCCACCAGCCGCGCTTCGGCGCGCGGGTGGCGCACCGGCTCGTGTTGATGGACGGCGGCCGGGTGGTGGAAGCAGGCCCGCCCCGCCGGGTTCTCGCCGCCCCGGCGTCGGACGTGGGCCGCCGCCTGGCCCGCCTGGCGGCCATGTGAGGCGAAGCGGGCACTTGAAAGCCGAACCCCCAACCCAAAAGACGCTGGCGCATGAAGTGAGCCTGGAGGGCGTCGGCCTCCACACCGGCGGACGGTGCCGCGTGCGGCTGCTTCCGGCCCCGGTGGACTCGGGGCTCCAGCTTGTGCGCACCGATCTGGGGCGGCCTGTTGCCATCCCGGTCTCCGTGCGATCCCGGCTGCCGGGCGCGCGCACGACCGCCCTGGGCACCCCTGAGGCGTCGGTCATGACGGTTGAGCACGTGCTTGCGGCGCTTTCGGGGCTCGGCGTGGACAACGCCCGCATTGAGGTGGAAGGCCCCGAGGCGCCCGTCCTGGATGGCAGCGCCCTACCCTACGTGGAGGCCATCGAGCGGGCCGGCGTCGTGGCGCAAGCCCGGGCGCGCCGGGTTCGGCGCCTGCCCCGGGCGGTCTGGGTGGGAGACCCGGAGCGGTTCATGGTCGCCATGCCGTGGCCTGAACTTCGCATCAGCTTCGCCTTCATCAGCGACCACCCGGGCCTGGGCGACCAGTTCGTCGAAATCACCGTGACCCCGGAGAGCTTCCGGGGCGAGATCGCCCCGGCCCGCACCGTGGCGTTCGCCGGCGAGGTCGAAAGGCTGCAGGAGCGGGGCCTGGGGCTTGGCGGTTCGCTGGACAACGTGCTATTGATTGGCGAGGACGGGCCGGTCAACACGCCCCGCTTTCCCGACGAGGTGGCACGGCACAAGATCCTGGACGTGGTGGGCGATCTGGCGCTGGCCGGGCCCCTTTGCGCCCGGGTGGTGGCGGTGAGAGGCGGTCACGAACTCACGGCGCGCCTGGTTCAAAAGATGGTCGATCTCTGGGAGACGGGAGGAGAGGCCGGCAATGCTTGACGTCGTCCAGATCTGGCAGCGGATTCCCCACCGCTACCCCTTTCTCCTCATCGATCGGGTTTTGGAGCTTGAAGAAGGCCGGCGGGTGGTGGCGCTGAAGAACGTCACCATCAACGAACCGTTCTTCGCCGGGCACTATCCCGCCCGCCCCATCATGCCGGGCGTGCTGATGCTGGAGGCGCTGGCGCAGGCGGCGGCCGTGATGCTTTACCCTTACGTGGCCTCGTTGGGCAAGGTGCCGCTGCTGGCGGGGATCAATCAAGCGCGCTTCCGGCGCACCGTGGTTCCAGGTGACACGCTGAGGCTCGAGGTGCAGGCGCGCCGGGTCCGCACCACCACCGGCGTGGTGGACGGCAAGGCGCTGGTGGACGGCGAGGTGGCGTGCGAAGCGCAGTTCCTCTTTGCCGCTGCGGCCCAGGCGGAGGCGGCGCGATGACACGCCCCGACGCGCCGCCTTCGGCGCAGGTCCGGCGGCATCCCACGGCGCTCGTCGATCCCGGGGCGCGCATCGGGGACTCGGTGGTGGTGGGGCCTTACGCCGTCATCGGCCCCGATGTGGAGGTCGGCGCGGGCAGCGTGCTGGAGAGCTTCGTGGTGATCGAGGGCCACACCGTGCTGGGGCCGGACAACCGCATTGGAACGGGCGCCGTGCTGGGCGGCGAACCGCAGGACGTGAAGTACCGCGGGGAGCCGACGCGCCTCGTTCTGGGCCGGGGCAACCGCGTCGGCCCCTACGTGATCGTTCACCGGGGCACCCCGGGGGGGCACGGCGTGACCGTGGTCGGGGACGAGTGCGTGCTCGAACCGGGGTCGCACATCGGCCACGACTGCACCGTGGGCAGCCGGGTGCGGCTGGGGGCGGGCAGTGCAGTGGCGGGCCACACCGTCATCGACGACGGCGTCGAGGTGGGTCCGCTGGCGGGCATTCACCAGTTCACCCACGTGGGGCGCCTTGCCCGCATCGAGGGGCATGCGATCGTGACCATGGACGTCCCGCCGTTTGCCGTGG
>JBFMCJ010000243.1 GCA_040754675.1 Bacillota bacterium | reverse complement strand
CGAGCTTGCTGCGCGGGGCCATCAGGCGGTTGAGCACCATCACCCGGGTACAGAGGTCCACGTCGATGGCCACCTGCCGGTCCGACAGCCGGGAGGAGATGAACTCGGAAAGCCCCAGGCGCTCCCAGAGGATACTCACCACGTACGGCACGCCGTACTCGCGCACCTCGTGCGTCTCAAGATCCTTGACCGTTCCCAGGGGACCCTCGGACAGAAAGCCCTGCAACTTCTCGATCAGGTTCCTGATCTGCTCGGGGCTGTAGCGGTCGATGTTGCCCAAAGTGCCGACCTGGCGCTGCTTTTTCTTGCCTCCCTCGCGGTATGACTCCACAATGGCCAGGTAGCGGTATGTACGGCCGTTGCGCTTGACGGTCATGACCCTGGCGAACATGGCTGGTGCCTCCCTCGCCCATTATCACCCCCATTTTACCCATTCATCCGCGGCAGCACAAGCTCTTAAACAAAAAAGTTTCTCACCACGCTTTTTCGTTTTCGCCAGGGAGGAATGGCGTCATTGCTGCATTTTCGGCCCGTCGGGGGGCCGAAAACGGCCTTCCGCTGTCAAAGTCGGGCTCATGCGCCTCCAACTCGCCGGTCAAGCGCCTCATGCGGGGTGGCGGGAGAGGGCCTCCGAGCGTTTTGGTGTTCTTCTCGGTGGCCGTTTAAGTGCGGAACAGCCATTGATCCCCCCGAAGTCATTTCGACAGGCACCGGCCCCTCGGCAGCGGTTCCTGCAGAGGCACGTACGTCGTGACGCAACCAGACCGGTTCTTCGTGTCTGCTATGGGGAACAACTGGCCCCTGCAGACGGGGCACCTACTATCACACCTTCTTCCCGGAGCACACTGGACACGACTCCGCCTAGGGCAATTGCGCACTCCGCGATACCGAACGCAACACTGAGGAACACGAACTTGAATTCCACCCCTAAGGCATTCTCTAGTTGGTCAAGCACCGCCCGTTTCTTAGGATCCCCATGGAAATAGTGGGCGTTGAGCCAAAGGTTAAAAGCGTCCTCGGGCGTCTTGCAACCCTCAACTCCGTGTATCTCAATCACATCGAATTTTCTCAAGGCTTGATCGTATTGTGCTCTCAAAGCATCGACTTCTTTCTCAACCGACTTGACCTTCTGCCGCAAGAGATCGCACACACGCTTGAAGTTTGCGCGCTCCTTGTGCGCGTAAACCATTCTGATGTCCAGCAGCGCTGAACGCACTAGCTCCTCGTCGGGAAAGGTAGCTTCCTGCGTTTCCCACCACTGACCCTCTTCGTCCTTCCAGTACCGAGTTGTCACGCTTAGCTCGCGACTCCCCTCCCTCCAAAGTCGTCGTTTCGCCAGCCTGTCAGCCAGTCTCGCGAAGCTGCGAAGCACCTCCACGTCCTCCCTGCTTAGCCTTCCTCCGACCGACATAGCAGCCTACCCCCCTGAATCCCAAAGTTCTCCGCACCGCCGATGCCCCCTTCGGTACCAATTTGGGTACCCCGGCAATACCGTGAGCTGGGCCCCTGCCGGCAGGCAATGCCATCAACCCTGTGCGTCTGAACGTAACAACATTGACGCTAGCCGCCCGTGCCAGCAAGCGCGGTCAGGAAGTCCCGCATCTCCGCTGCAATTTCGTCAGGAGCCATTAGTGATGCGAGTCGACCGGCATCCCGGCGCTTCCTGAATCGTACCCCGAACCTGCTGCACACCTTGTCGAGAAGCACGCTGCCGGGTACAAGGGCCATCTTATTGCGGGGCCAAAGTTCATCGACCTCCTTGGCGTTCTGCTCACGGACATGCTCCAGTTGCGTCTGTATCCCGTTTAGGACCTCAACCGCCCTTTGAACCTCACGGACAACCCGTTCCCCAAAGGGAAGATCCCCGTCTGTGCCGAAGGGATCAAGGTAGATTGGCTTGCACAGCGTTCTCGCTACGCGTTTCTCGATCACCAGTTCTTTGAGTTGGTCGGCGCACTCGTCAATTGCTTTCGTCACTTCCTCGAGTGACGGAGCCTGCGACTCCCCTTTTCCGTCAAGGCCGGACCTTTTCTCTCGTATGAAAGCCGCGATCGCCCGTGGTACGACGAGATAATTCTCCAATTCTCTCCGCTCGAGCACCTTTAGGACTGCCAAATCCCCAAGGGTATTTCGAAGCTTTTCGATCGCCGACTCATCTAGCTCATCACGGTCGATTAGAAACCACATTTGGGCCTGGCGTTTTCTCAAGAAGCTAAGGGTTTCCGCAGCAGCGAAATGCCCAAAGTTGCGGGCTCCTCTTAGGTGCACGAAGCCCACGTTCAACCGGGCGAGGTTGACGTTGAGTGCCTTGGCCCAGTGCCGTAACACCTCCTCATCCGACGGACCCTCCACGAACAGAATACGGTCAAACAAGAGAAGTGAACTCAGCCTGACGCCCAACTGCTCGAGAACCTCAGCCTCGGCTTCCTCAGAGTCTACCAACCGGATGGTCGTAGCCTGCTCTTTTGATACCATGTAGATGTTGCCGGAGCCGCTCCTGTCCAAGAAGTTGGTTGAATGCGTGGAAAGGAACACCTGGCACTTTGAACTGACAGTTTTGAGGTAGTCCATTACGACCGTCTCAAGTCCAGGGTGCAAATGGATTTCTGGTTCTTCAATCAACAAGACGTTTGGCTGTTTAAACTCAACGTCCAGAATCAGCCTAAGCGCCTCGCGAATGCCCGAGCCGTTGACTTCCACGAGGAATTCGTCGACATCCATCTCGGCTGCCGCTTCTCGCCGCGACGCCGGTGACGGTCCCCCCCGGAAGGCGTCGACCGTCACCCCTAGCAAACCACGCACGGTTTCCTGAAAGGATCTCAGCCGATCCGGTCCGCCGCGAGTCACTTTCAGATCCAGCAGTTGCTGAGCTTCGTCCTTTCCTATGGGCTGCCGCTGCTCGCGTACATACAACACCCTGACGCGCGATATTTTCCGAAGCAGGTTCTGCACGTAACCTGGTATGGCCGACTCCTCACCAGAGAAGGTAGTCACTCTCCGGCCGAGCGGCTCCCTCTCCATTGCCTCCGCTTCCTCAAGTTCCTTCGCTATAAGTGCCTCAACCCCCTTCCGAAAATCGGCGTACGAGAGAGGACCTGCACTGAGCGACTCCAACGACTTCATGGTGTCTGGCCGCAACTGGAGCGACCGGAGCCTGTGGGGGAGCAGCCCTACTCTCCGCTCTCTTTGTGCTAAGAATTCCCATTCTTCAGGGTCGATACGCAGCAAGCCCTCGAGGCTCGCGGCCTCAGAGCGTGCCTTCCCGGCCCTGATCAGACGAGTGTAAATCTCGGCGGCCGCGCCCTCATCAATCCGGAGTATCGTTCTCTCACTACTTGTTCCGTTCGTCCGAACCGAAACCTGACTGACATAGGCGAACGATGCCGGCGAGTGTTTCACTGTAAGAGTCACCGAAAGTGCCAGCGGCATATTCAGCGCCTCTGCAACCGCCCTGACTTGGGGCCTTTCTTCAACGATGTCCCGGATCATTTCCCGGACGTCATCTGCGGTAGGAACCAGAACCAAAGTGATCTCGATAGGCGAATCGGTTTCCTTTTTGAAAAAGTCAATCCCGTCCTGCCCAACCGGAGGCT
This sequence comes from Bacillota bacterium, assembly GCA_040754675.1. Taxonomy (NCBI): domain Bacteria; kingdom Bacillati; phylum Bacillota; species Bacillota bacterium. Next base: position 2,701 of record JBFMCJ010000243.1, on the reverse strand, counting down.
CAAGGTTTGCAATCCTGCCTCCGTGTATCGCCTCGAAAAAGGCGTTGATGGCGGAAAGAATGTTGGATTTACCGGAGTTGTTTTTGCCTACAAGTATGTTAAGGTTGCCGCAGTTGCACAACTCAGCACTCTGAATGCTTCTGAAGCGGTTTATCCTTACCTCCAGGATTCTCACGTCCCCGTGCACCTCCTTGCCGCGAACTCATGCAACAGGGACTGTCTCCCCACGGTACCCCGCCCCATGCTGCCCGTGCCCGGACAGGATCAGCACCCACTGGCTCATGCCCCAGTCCGGGTCACCAAGCACGTGCTCGGCAATGTTGTTCCTGCAAAGGCTTCACTGGACCCCTGCTGCCAGCCACCCCGGTCATGTCGAACATGCCGGGGAAGGCCAAAAGGCCAGGGCTGCCCCGCCCTGCTCAGGAGCGGAAGGAGCCCCATGGTACCGTCGGAGCCGAGTCGACCGTTAGGATGTGCCGCGGGCCGACCTGGCGTCCTTGGATTCGCACCCTGCCACGAGAAAGGTCCACAGGAACCCCTTCCGCCAGCAACGGTTCCGCTCCGCCGCCCTTACTACGGAAAAAACGTTGCTCAAGCTCCAGTTCCTCATCCCCAAGCCTGACTGCCCGCCTCACCCCGACGGTAACACGTCACTTCCGGCTGCCTCCGCCTCCCGCCCGCAAGCCTACAACCACCTCAGCACGGCCCCAACCCAAACCCGAACCGAAGGCCCACTCTAACCCGGCAAGCAGGAACACCCGCTTCAGCGCACGCACCTGGTCCGGCGCCCGGCCAAACCGCTGCAAGCCCCTCGACGCTCGCGGGTGAGCGTTGGATTCTTAGCAGAGGCATCAGCCCACTGCCCACGACCGTCTGCGACCAGACCGCACCCCAGGGCATGAAAGAACGCGACGGCGATCGCTTCGTCATGGAGTTCTCCTTCGTCGGTAACGAAATGAAGGCGCATGTGCACCAGACCGGGCTACATACCACAGCCGATCAAAGAACCACTCCGCCTGCTCAAAAACGACCCGTGCCGCTCGCCACGCACACCGACGTCCGATACTCCCACCGAACCGGTCGAATGCTCCTTCAGTGCAGACATTTCGACGCCATGGCGGAAATTTCCTTCAGTACGCTCACCATAGCCGCCCCCGCGCACCATCTCCACACGTCCATACCCGCCATAGGTTCGAGTACTCAGGCCCGCACCAGTATGCCCTCCCAAAGGCGGCACGCCTACTGCTGCTTCCCGCAGCCCCTTCACCGAGGGCGGCTCCCACTCCAGCATGCCGCAATGCCTCCGTCAACAGGTGACGGCCGTCGCCTCAGGGACGCGAACCCGCGACACCCACGGAAACAGCAGGTAGCAGCTGCTCCATCTCCAGCAGGATAATGCTAGTCGACGTAACCACGCTCACCCCCCTGCTCACCCTCGCCATGGTCTAGACCGAACGGCGGCAACCATCTGCCGGCGGATCTGATCATTATCGGTTACCATCATAGCATCGGTCCGTGTCCGGATTCCCCTGGCAACGGGAGTTCTTAGCACATCGGGTGAAACGACCCCGGGAAGCAACCCCCTCGCTTTTTCCCTAGCCGCCCGGTCGTTGATCACAGCTACCTATCCACGTTACGCGCTGGCCGCTATCGTTTCGGCCTCCCTCTCCCCGATCGTCCCGCCGGCTAGTAGCCTCCCGGAAAGCGCCAGTTCGGCACTCTTAAGTGCAACGACCTCAATGTCGCCCCTTTGAACGCCGTTTCCAGCGCCTGTCTCGTACGCGGGTGGCGAACCTTCTGTTCGTACAGGAACGCTGTGACAACGCGGTCTTTCCCCGCGAATTGCAGAAGCAAATCAAAATATCCCTACCACGCCAAAGTTGAGAAGAACGGAGGTCTCTAGAATGTCTTTCTGGCAGGCACAGGGCTGGACCCCCAGCGGCATATACGTTGACCCCCCGCCTCCGGCCCCGGCTGGCGGGCTAAGTGCCACTAGACATCCGCTTATGACTTAAGGGTGAAGATACCGCTTTTTGGGATGGAACACACAGCCCTCCGACCCGCTCCTGCCTGGCCTGGCCTAAGCGCAGGCGCAGGGCTACGAGCAGTACGGCCTGTACGACAATCAAATGTTCATGACTTAAAAAGGAAAATCGCTGGCAATCAAGGTAATGATCCGCCACGCCGAGCAAGCGCTGGAACAAAACAGCCAGGGCCAGGGTCGCTCTAACCTCTAGCGAGGGCCCGCGCGAGTGTGGTCCTCGCGGGGGCGGGGTACTCCCCTGCCCCCTTTAGCGTTCTATCCCTTCATTGCCTCCAACCCGCCGGTCAAGCACCTCATCCGGGTGGTGGGAGAGCATCTCCAAGCGTTCTGTTTTCTTTTCGGTGGTTGTTGAACAGCCTGACCCCCAAAACAGACAAGACACGAGAGTGACTATGTTGTGTTGTACCTCAGCTGATCCCGCCCATGGGCATAGCCGCCTCAGTCAGGACTCGAACGGTCTGTGGCCTCATCCGCTAACCGTCCCGAAACGTCCTGCATTCCACAGATCGTAGCGTCCCTTCAATCCCTGAGCCCGTCCAGAGGAAGCCACCGCTCAGGCGATTCGTGGCTCCCGGCCCAATGGACCCTGCTATCGCACACAGTTTTTCACCTGCCACAGCCCAGAAAAGCCCGAGCCCCGTCTTATTTAGGAACTCC
>JBFMCJ010000242.1 GCA_040754675.1 Bacillota bacterium | reverse complement strand
GCATCGGCCCTGTCGATCTCGGCCTCGGCCACGGCGTCGGCCGACGCCACCCCGCGCTCGTGGCGGCTGCGCCCGTTTCGGAGCTCGAATTCGGCCACGTCTAACTCAACCCGAGCCGAAAACAGCCCGAGAGCCGCCGTCGCCACATCCTGCCAGCGAGTCTCCAGCTCCTGCCGCACCCGTTCGCGGGCATCCGCCACCGCCCGTTCGGCTTCGGCCAGGGCGAGGGCCGCATCCGCTTCGGCCAGGCGGCGCTCGCCCCCATCGAAAAGGTCCAGTCCGGCCGACAGCGACACCGACCAGCCTGCCGAGCTGCCCGTACCCCCCGGCGAGGAGGTGGTGCTGGCCGAGAGTTTCGCCGTCTCGCCACGGTGCCGGACCGACTCGAGGCGGAGGCGGGCCAGTTCCAGTTCCTGCTCAGCCTGGCGCACCTCGAAGGCGCGGTCGAGCACAGCCTGTCGGATGCCCTCCGACAGCGGGGGCAGACCTTTCACCACGCCGTGCGCTTCCGCTGATGGGTCCGCCAACGGCGGGAGCGTCAGCTCCTCGCCGGGCAGGGTAAGGCGGCGAAGGGCCTCTTCCGATGCCCGCCTGGCCAGGGCCGAAAGCTCGTCCCCGCCGGGCAGGGGTTCAAGCCGGGAAGCCGGCAGCCGAAGCTGCCGCTCGAAGCCCGACAGCGACGCGGCGGCTTGCTGCACAGCCAGGGCAGCCTTCTGGGCAGCCGAGCGCGCCTTGAGTACGCCGTCCTCCCCCAACAGGCCGGCTCGCTGCAAGTCGACCGCCCGGGCCAGGGCGTTTTCTGCAAGGGACAGGCGTTGCTTTGCCACACTCAGCCGGGCCGCGGCCACCTGTACCGCAACGTACAACCGGCGCCCCTCCAGGCGGGCCTCCTCGGTGGCCGTCCTGAAGGCGTATTCGGCCTGTTGGACGCGCAAGCGGGCGCTTTCGGCTTCGAGGCTGCGGCTCTGGAGAGCAGGCGGCGGCCACAGCGTCCAGGCGGCCTCCAGCGAGGCGACGGTGTTCTGGCCGCTGACGGTGAAGTTCTCGCTGCCTTTCTCCAGGGTCAGGCCGGTACCGTGCCGCAGGCTGGCCTCAAGGGAAAGCGGCACCGCCGGCGACCACGTCAGGGTGACCCCACCGTTGGCGGCACTTCCCTGCCAGAACGTCTCCCGCGCGTCCAGACCCCACGTACCGGAGATCGCCAGCACAGGCGCCGACACTATCTTTGTCACCCGCTCGTGGTTGTTGCGGGCCGCCTCCAACTCGGTTCGGGCCTGCCGCACCCCGGCGTGGGCGGCGACGTACGCTTCCACCGCCTCGTCCTCGGGCACCGCGGCCACCGCCCTGGTTGCCATCGCCAGCAGCAGCGCCGCCGCGCCCACGCCCTGGACCACACGCCGGCTCATTTCGCCGGACCCGCTCCCTCCGGGCTAGCGTTCTCGCTGACCGCGGAGGTGGGCGGGCCAAAGCCGGGGTCTTGTCCGAGCAGGCGGCGCAGGTCCACCAGCGCTGTCAGGTAGCCCTTGACGGCGTTGAGGTAACCCTGGCGGGCCTGAAGGGTAGCCACCTCCGCCTGCATCACGGCCTGCTCCGTCTTCAGCCCGGCCTGCTGCTGCTGTCGGACGCCTTGCAGGCGCTGCTCTTCGATCTGCAACGAACGCCAGGCCACGTCCCGACGCTGTGCGGCGTTGACGGCCTGACCCAGCGCGAGGCGCACCGAACGGTCCAGCTCGACCCGGGCCTGGCGCAGCTCCAGTTCAGCCTTCTCGACGGCATACTCCCGGGCGCGAACGTCCAGCGGCGGGGCCTGCTCGGCGATGGCCTGCTGAAGCTGCTTGCGGGCGATTTCCAGCGCCTCCGAGCGCGACGCCACCTCGCCGCTTTTCTCGAGCGCCATGGCAACAGCCTCTTGAGGGCTGAGCGACGGGAGGGCGGGAATCGGCTCCGGTACCATCAGCGCTTCCGCCTCGGGGAGCACTTCGGGGTAGCCGAGGGCTCTGGCCAGCCGTTCTCGGGCGTCATCGAGGGAGACCCGTGCCTCCGCCAGGTCCTGGGCGGCCGAGCGCGCCACGTTCTCCACCTCCTGAAGCTCCAGGGCGCCCAGCGTGCCGACGCGGGCCTTTTCCCGGGCAGCCTCAAGGGCGGCCACCGCGATCCGGTGCCGCAAGTCGGCCACGCGTACGCCCTCGGCTGCGTTCATGACGTCGAAGTAGGCGGCAATCACGGACGCCACGGCCTGGAAGTGGCTGTCACGGAAGTCGTCTTCGGCCTTGCGCAGGTTGTGGCGGGCCATCTGTTCGGCCAGGGGTGAGGCTGACAGCAGGTTGTCCGCCATGGCTCGCTCGAAGTCAACCCGGGCGCTGGCCAGCGCCAGACGGGCGATATCGAGGGCGGCACCGCGTACCGCGTTCTCTACCGCTGACTCCAGGGTAAAGGTCTCCCGGGCCGGTCCGGGCTGCTGGCCACCGGTTTGGGCGGAAGGGGCGGCGGCCTCGAGCCGCGCCAGCGGGCCGAAGAGCCAAAACGTCGAGACGATGGCCAAAAGCCAAGCGATAACGGCACGTCCGGCCTTCCAGCGTCTGTTTGCGCCAAGATCCACCCTTTTGTCCCCCCGATCGGCCGGCATCTGGTCTAAGGCCTACTACAGCGCTCCATCGAACTTGTGAAGGAAATGTGTGGATACGATGAAGATGGCAGGAAGCTCGGGCGGGGCGTGCCGGCAAGCTGCAACGCGACCTCGTGGTGTCGGCGCCCGGCCCCTTCGGCCGCCCTGGGTCATGCTTCTCTTCCCGACCGCTATCGGCGTAACTTCAGCGTGAATACCTCATACGGCCGGTACGGCAGCTCGAGAACGCTCCCGCCACCGTCTACCTCGCGCACCGGCTCTTCCAGGAGGTTGGTCACAACCGCGCGGCAGAAGGATGCGGGGCCCTCCCCGCGGACCAACGCCCGGCCGCGGCTGCCATAGGCCTCGTAGCCCCGAACGATCAGCTCCTCGCCTTCCTCGGCCAGCTTGATCGCGCTCAGGCGCACAGGCTCGGCCTCGACGGACAACCATACCTTCTCCGCCGGGAGATCTCCGTTCGGATCGGCCACCGTCGCCCACAGCGGAGCGTTCAACGCTTCCGCCTCATCCACGGTCCCGTTGCGCCAGTCCCCCCTGTGGGGATACAGCGAGTAGGTGAAGCGGTGCGTCCCCTCGTCGGCATACGGGTCGGGGTGAATCGGCGAGCGGAGCAGGGTGATCCCCAGGATGTTCCCCAGCGCCGAGTGCCCGTACCGGCCGTCATTGAGGAGGCTTACGCCGTAACCGCCTTCGCTGAGGTCAATCCATCGGTGCGCCGGTATCTCGTACCGGGCCCGGTCCCAGGAGGTATTCCGGTGCGTCGGCCTGGAGACCGCTCCAAAGGCCGTTTCGCACGTCACCGCTTCGGATCGGACCGCCACCGGGAACACCGCCTTCAGCATCGTTCGCCGGCCGGTCCACTCGATCTCCGTTTCCACGTCCAGCCGGGGAGAGCCCGCGCGCAGAACGTACCGCTGCACGATGCGGGCACCCCCGCATCGCGTGACCACCTCGATGGCCGCCTGCAGCGGCCCTGCTTCGACGAGCTTCGGGGGCTCTACCGCCGTCAACTGCCGGCCGGTCTTCACATACTCCTCGTCAAGATTCCATGCCTCAAACTCTGCCGGGCGGTCCGAATAGGCCCAGAGCTGGTTGCCGCCTCCGGCCAGCACCTCCCGCCCCGCTTCCTTGTCGTAAACGGAGGCCAGCGTCCCGTCGCGGGCCACTCTCACCCTCAGGCGCTCATTCTCCAGTTCGTTGGCCGTCGCTCGCACCGGGGAAGGGTGGCCGGCCGGGGAGGCCGGCACGACGGAGAGGGCCAGATAGCCAACACCGTTCACCCGTTGTTGCGCCCCGACCACGAGAATCTTGTCGTTCCTCCGCTGGTAGGGCACTTCAGCACCGCCAGGCAAGAGGAGCCTGAAGGGCGTTGGCGGCAAGGCCCCGGCGTCGATCTCCAGCTCGAGGCGCCGCGGCCGGCTGGATAGATTCCAGACCACCAGGCTGTGCGTGGCTTGCGGATGAGAAGCGGGGATGCGCGCCGCAAGCGCCCGGGAGGCAGCCTCCCGGATGGAGGTGGCCCGTGCCACGACCTCTGCCAATTCACGCTCCGCCTGTTCGTTCACGACCCGCACCGAGGAGCCGGGCATGATGTCGTGGAACTGGTTGCGCAGGAGCGTCTGCCACAGGGTGGTCAGTTCCTCCCGAGGGTAGGGGAACGAGCTCTCCGCCCGGGCCGCCAGCGCACTCAGCGCCTCGGCCTGGTACAGCCTCGCTTCGCCCTTTCTGACCCCCTGCTTGATCCGGCCCTGGGTCGTGTAGGTGCCCCGGTGGAATTCCAGGTACTGCTCGCCAACCCAGACGGGAAGCGGTTGGGTACGGTCGATCCGCTCAAAGAAGTCCTCGATGCGACCCATCCGGCTCCGGGGCATGCCAGGGAAATCCTTCAACCGTTCGTAGCGCTCGAGCATCTCCTCCGTGGGGCCACCCCCACCGTCGCCCCAGCCAAAGGGGAGCAGCGTTTCGCCGTGGCGGGCCTTCCCCCGGAAGTTTTGCCAGGTGTTGCTGAGGTCGAAGGCCTGAATGTTCCCGTTGTAGCCCTGGTTTTCGTTGCGGATCAGGTGGGCCAGTACCCGGGTTCCGTCGATCCCCTCCCACCAGTAGAGGTCGTAAGGGAAGAGGTCCCGGTCGTTCCAGTACAGCTTCGTCGTGAAGAAGAAGTCGATACCTGCCTGCACGAGCAGCTGGGGCAACGCTCCCGTGAAACCGAAGCTGTCCGGAAGCCACGCCACCCGGCTCCGCCTCCCGAAGGCCCGCTGAAAGTAGCGCTGGCCGTGCAGAAGCTGACGGGCGAGAGACTCGCCGGAGGGCAGGTTGCAGTCGGGCTCCACCCACATGCCGCCAATAGGCTCCCAGCGGCCTTCCCGGACCCGGTCCTGGATGCGCCGGAAGAGCTCGGGGTCGTCCTCCTCGACGAACGCGTACAGCTGCGCCATGGATTGGGCAAAGGTCATCTCCGGATGCCGGTCCATGAGGTAGAGGACGCTGGAAAAGGTGCGCCTTGCCTTGCGCCGGGTCTCGTCCAGCGGCCACAACCAGGCCAGATCGATGTGGGCGTGTCCGGCCAGGGTGAGCGCCCCCTCGGGCCGAAACCGCCTGCCAAGATCGGCAACGCCTTCGCGCAACCTCTTCGCGGCCCGTTCCAGGCTTTGCCGGTGCGCATCGGTCAAAGGAGCCGGGCTTCCCTGCGCCTCCAGATCCCAATCCTCCCATACCTCGCCCACGAGCCCTGCGGCCTGGGAATCCCTTCCCAGTCCAGCAAGGTACGGGCGGGTTTGCTCGGCGGGCAGGTCCAGTTCAGCCAGGGCGGCCTCCAACAGCTCGGTCAGAAGGGTGCGGTATGCGCCGTGCGCGGCGCTGTCCATGTGCTGCGCGACATCCCACACGGCGAGCAAATCCTCATAGAGGGCCCGGACCTGGAGATCGGGCACGGCGATGAAGCCCTGGCGGAAACGGGGCTCTCTCACCGGTACACCGAAGCGGCCCCGGGGAACGGCTTCGACTTCGACGCGGAACGTTTCCCCGCCTCGGCACGCGCCGGTCAACTCGTACTCGCGCTGATAAACCTGGATCCGGGTGCGGCCGGCCGCGGGCGGCGGGCCCAAAAGGCCTCCCAGCGGCCTTCCGTTGACGCAGAGCAGGGCCTCGCCGTCCACGTCCAGGTGCAGGCGAACCGGCTGTCCGGCCCATGTCATCGGGATCGTGATTGGCAGGGCAATCCGGACAGGAAAAGCCCGGGATGGCCAGGGGTCCCCCGGACCGAAAGGAACCGGCTTGGCCATCTCGGGCGACTGAAACGTTCCGCGGCCCACCGTCTCCATCGCAAGGTTGCGCCACGCGCCCAGCTCCAGAATCCGGCGGTAAACCGCACCTAGGGGGTGGTCACCGTCTGGCATCCAGCCTTCCTCCTCAAGTAGGTTGCGACGCTCAGGCTTCGATTCGGATGACGACCGCGTCCGGAGAACCCTCGTACCAGACCCGCAACAGGCCGTATCGATCGTCCCACGCCCAGCGGCAGGTAGTCCCACCTTCCGTAACAGCTCGCTCCAGACGGACCTTTCGCGGGCGGCTCTCGCAGCGAACCACCAGATGCCCGGATACGCCCTGGGGAGCCGTAACCCAGATCCGATGGAAGCGGTCGCCGATCTCCTGCGCCTCGATTCGACCGA
>JBFMCJ010000241.1 GCA_040754675.1 Bacillota bacterium | reverse complement strand
GCGGGCGGCGTCCGGGCCGGGCGGCCGCGGCGGCTCCCGCGCAGGCTCAGCTGCCCGAGGCAGCCACAGCGCCGGCGGCGGCCACCCCGGACCTGGGCTCCATCGCGCGCAGCCTCGACCAGCTCACCGAGCTCACGCGGTCGCAGCTTGGCGCCATCGTGGACCGGCTGCAGAAGGTCGAGTCCCGCCTCAATTCCATCGAGCAGCGCCCGGCGGGCGACGTGGCCGTGGACCAGGTTCTGGAGAGGCTCGGCCAGGTGCTGCAGGAACGGGGCCGGACCATGCGCAGCCGCGAGCGGGTTCGCTCGGCTGTTCAGGAATTCCTCAAAGCTATCGATGAGAATCTGTGAGAGCCTGGTGGGCGGCAGGGGACGGCGGCAGGCTCGCCAGGCCAAATAGCACGACGCTGGCCTGTGAGCCAAGAGGGGGGAATCCCTTATGAGCATGCGGCGACCTTGGTGGGGGGCCGCTGCCGCTGCGCTCGCCGTCCTGGCCATCGCCGGGACCGTTGGGGCGCAGGCGGCGCCCGACGAAACCCCGTACTTCATGCTGGGCGACCCGATGCCGTCCAACCCCGCGGCCGTTCCCTGGCGCGTCATGGTGCTGACCGGCGGCCCTGTGGCGGCCGAGATCTCGTCGAACAAGTGGTCCGTGGGCGACGTGGCCGCCTTCGTGTCCAACCTGGCGGCCGGCCGGGATGCGTGGGGCGGCCTGGCGCTGGCGCCGGGCGAGACCGAGGAGCTTGGCTGGGTGGCCGGCGGCCGCGCCCAGGCGAACATCGTCGCCTTTCAGCTCAGCTACGGGCTGGTGACAACGGGTAGCGGCTCGCTGACCGAGGGCTTCGTCAGGCTCATGCGGGAGGCTTCGGCCGGCAAGATAGAGGGCGGCGAGTACCCTCTGGAGGGAACGAACCTGCGCGGCCAGGCGTGGCAGGACCTGGCGCTACGCGCGAACGCCCCCGTGCCGATCATCCCCAGGTTCTTCGGGCTTCGCAAGCTTTCCGTGGGGGTCGGCGTCCACTTCCTGTCGGGCGTGCATTACTTCGACATCGGCGCCAGTGGGACCGTAAATGACCCAGACGCGAAGCCCCAGATAACCTTCCTGCAGGCTTCGCAGGCCCAGGGGCGGGCGTTCGACGTGGGCGTGGCGGCCTCTCTCAGCCGTCGGCTGTCGGTGGAGGCGGCCTATGTCGGAGCCGGCGCCCTTAACTGGACCGGTGTCAAGACGGCCACGATTACTGAGGGCAACATCGGTAGCCTTGACAGCCCGCCATGGGAAGAAGCGCCTCCGTTCACCTACGATCTCCCGGCGGTCGCGCTGGTCGGGGTGCACCTGCGGCCGCTGCCGGTGGGCCTCCTCCAACTGAGCGGCTACTACGCCATAGTGGGCGTCAACCGCCCCGAGCCGGCCTTCACCCGCCTGCAGGGCGAGGCCAGCGTGAGCGCCCTCGGCCTCGTGCGGGCTTCGCTCGGCGCCGCCAAGGATTCCAACGAGCAGCAGGCGCGGGTCTACGGCTCGATGGGGGTCGGTCTCGGGGCCATCGGCCTGACGGTGCGGGCCACCAACCTCCAGGAGATAGCCAAAGGGACCCATGCCAGGTCGTTGGGCCTGGCCGTGATGGGTAGCCTGGGCTTCTAAAGGTCAAAGAGAGGGGCAACGAGAGCTGGCGTCACCGGCTGATTGGTGGGAATCGGCGGTCACTTTCCAGGCGCCCGTCCGCCTCCAGATGGGGGCGGGCGCCTGCGCGCGTCTTGGCGAACTGGCACGCGCCTACGGCACGCGCGCCCTGGTGGTCACCGGCCGAAATGCCGCCCGCCGCACCGGCGCCCTTGACCGGGTGCTGAACGCTCTGCGCTCCGCCGGGCTCGAAGCCGAGGTCTTCGACCGTGCGCAGCCCAACCCGCTGGCGCCCGTCGTCGACGAGGGGGCCGAACTTGCTCGCTGCACCGGAGCCCACCTGGTGGTTGGCCTCGGCGGCGGCAGCGCCCTGGACACGGCCAAGCTCGTCGCCGTGATGGCGAAGAGCGGCGGCTCGGCGTGGGACTATGCCCCCGTGCACGGGCCCAACCGGCGCCGCCCCACCGAGGCCCTGCCCATCCTCGCCGTGCCCACGACCTCCGGCAGCGGCAGCCACGTGGACGCCACGGCGGTCATCACCAACCCCGCGACCCAGGAGAAGCCGGGCATCTGGCACCCTCTCATGTACCCGAAAGAGGCCGTAATTGACGTCCAACTCCTGGCCTCCATGCCCCCAGCGGTCACCCGCGCCAGCGGCCTCGACGTGCTTTTCCAGTGCATCGAGCCCTACGTCGGCCGGCGGGCGTCGCCCTTCACCGACACGCTCGCCGAACAGGGGATGCGCCTCGTGCGCCGCTACCTGCTCCGGGCTTACCGTGTCGGCTCCGACCTCGAGGCCCGGGCTGCCATGGCCGTGGCAGACACCCTGGCGGGCATCGCCATCGACCAGGCCGGCGTGGGGCTGATCCATGCCCTCGAACACCCGGTCAGCGGCCGCTTCGGCGCCGTCCACGCCGAAGGGCTGGCAGCCCTGGCCCCGGCCGTCATGGAATTCAACCTTCCGGAACGCATCGGCCGCTTTGCCCGCATCGCTCAACTCCTTGGCGAGCCCACCGGCGACCTCACCCCCGAGCAGGCGGCCCGCCGTGCTGTCACGGCCGTCGAGCGGCTGCTGGTGGAACTGGACGCGACCTGGGGTCTTTCCGACTTCGGCGTGAAGGAGGACGACATCCCCCGCCTGGTGGACGACGTCCTGCGAACGATGAAGGGCAGCGCCACCAACAACCCCCGCCAGGCCAGCGCCGCGCAGCTCGCCGAACTCTACCGGAGGTCCCTGGCCCCCCTCGGCCAGCGCGGTTAGCTGCCGGCCCGAGCAACGGCGGGCGTCAGCCGCTCGACGACGCGCTCGACGTTGCTTTCTGGAGGGTTGCAGACCGTACCCCGGCAAAGCACGAAGCGCACGCCGCCCGGCTCCGGCTGCCACCGCACTTCCAGGGCGGGATGGGGGAGCCCGACGAGGCGCGCCAGCGTGCCTCGCACCTGATCGAGTTGCGGCGCCAGCAACGTGACCGTGGCGCTCCCGCCGTCCAGGCTGTCCAGGGCGCACCACAGCGCCGCCGTTGCGGATACGTGCTGTACCATGACCGGCCAGCAGGCCTCGATGACCCGGCGCCCCCGCTCGAGCTGCTGCGGATCGTCAAGCAGGGCAAAGAGGCGCGCGTGGGCGGCGGCCATCGCCGCGTTCGGCGAAGGGGTGGCCTGATCCCAGAGGTCGCGCGGGCGGGCGAGCGGCGAGCGGTGTTCGGCGCTGCTGAGAAAGTAAACCCCGTTCTCGCAGAAGCGGCTCACGGCCTGCTCGGACAGTTCCGCCGCCCGGTCGAGGTAGGTCCGCCTTTGTGTGCACCGGTACAGATCCAGCGCGGCGTGGATGAGGAAGGCGTGGTCGTCCGCAAAGGCGGGCACGGCCTCCGCTCCCGCCGCCGGCGTGTGGAGCAGGCCCAGTTTCGGGTGCGTGAGCCGTTCCTCGACGAACTCCCACCCCTCCCCGGCCGCCCTCAGGTAGCGCTCCGGTGCGGAGCCGATGCCCGCCTGATAGCCAGCCACCAGGGCCGACAGCGCCAGCGAGTGCCAGCCCAGCAGCACCTTGCCGTCCCGGGCGGGCGGCTGGCGGTGCTGCCGCCGGTACGCCTTCATGCGCGACCAGGCCTCGCCCAGCCGCCCCAGGTCCGGTTCGGGCAGGCCCGGCATGTGGCCCGGCACCGTCTGGGCTTCTTCAGTCCAGCCCGGCGGGCCGTCGCGGGCCACGCGTTCGAGGTGAAGGGCCGCCTGGGGGCCGATTGCGAAGCGAAGGCAGATCTCCTCGGCCAGCCGGTCGTCCTGAAGCGCCGCCTTCACCTCGTCGGGGCGCCAGCGGTAGAAGGCCCCCTCCTCCGGGCGCCCGTCCGCACCCGGGGAGTCCGCGTCCAGTGAAGCCGCAAAGCCCCCGCCGGGCAGGCGCATCTCGTCCAGCATGAAATCCAGCGTCCGCGCGGCCACGGAGAGGAGGGCAGGCCGCTGCCACAGCCCGACCCGCACGTAAAGCGGCACCAGCAGCGCGTTGTCATACAGCATCTTCTCGAAGTGGGGGAGTTGCCACCATCGGTCCACGGCGTAGCGGTGAAACCCCCCGCCCACCTGATCGAACACGCCGCCGAGCGCCATCCGCTGCAGCGTCAGCAGGAGGTGGTCGAGCGACGGGCGGTGGCCGAACCGCCACGCCGCCCGCAGCAGGAGTTCGAGCCCGCAAGCATGCGGGAACTTGGGCGCCCCGCCGAACCCCCCGGCCTCCCGGTCGGCCTGCCGCAGCAACGCCCCGGCTGCCGTAACCAACTCGCCCGCCGAAGGTTCCTGCCCGGCGGGCTGCGCCGCCTCTCTTCCCTCGCCCGGCCCCTCGGCCTCCCGCTGCACGGAACCGGCGGGGTCGAGCACCTGGCCTACCGCCTCGGCCAGCCGCGCCGCCTGCCGCCGAACCTCCTCCGGCCGCTCCCGGTACGCCCGGGCGCACGCTTCCAGAACCTGGGGGAATCCCGGGCGCCCGAAGCGCGGCCGAGGCGGGAAATAGGTGCCCGCATAGTACGGCATCAGGTCGGGTGTCAGGAAGACGGTGAGCGGCCAGCCGCCCTGGCCGGTGAGAAGCTGGCAGACGACCTGATAGACCTGGTCGACGTCGGGGCGTTGCTCCCGGTCGACCTTGATGCATACGAATTGCTCGTTCATGAGCCGGGCGATTTCGTTATCCTCGAACGACTCGTGCGCCATCACGTGGCACCAGTGACAGGCGCTGTAGCCGATGCTGAGCAGGATGGGCCGGTTCTCCCTGCGGGCGCGCTCGATCGCCTCAGGCCCCCACGGGTACCAGTCCACGGGGTTGTAGGCGTGCTGCCGCAGGTAGGGGCTGGTGGAATCCACCAGCCGGTTGGGCTTTCTGGCACCGGCGCTCTCAGGCATGGGCCGCCCCCTCTCGGACGCCTGCAACAGTCTAGCTTATCCCGGGGCGGCCCGCCCGCGACGGCGTGCCGGCAGGAGTGGACGACAGTACCCAGAGAAATCCTGATCAATCCGAGGTAGCACGGAGGTCGAGTGCCGTGGGCTGGCTCGTGGTGGTGGGCGGTTACCTGCTGGGCTCGATCCTTCCGGCCGAATGGGTGGTGCTGCGCCGAACGGGCCGCACCCCGCACCAGTTGAACGACAATCCCGGCGGTGCGGGCGCCTGGCGGCTGGCCGGGCCGGGCTGGGGAACGGTCGTCGCCCTGTTCGACCTGGCCAAGGGGGCCGTGTCCGTAGCCCTCGCCGAACGCCTCGGCCTCTCCGGCGGATGGCTTGCCGCCGCCGCCGTGGCCCCGGTGGCCGGCCACAACTGGCCGTTCTACAAGGGTTTCAGGGGCGGCCGGGGGCTCGCCGCCGCGACCGGCGCGCTGTTCTGGCTGGCGCTGCCGCAGATGTTGCCCGCGTACGGGATCGGCGCGGCCGCGGCCCTGTGGCGCCGCTGGGTGCCCATGGTGGGCGTCGTGGCCTTCCCCGTTGGGCTGGTGCTCATGGTGAGGGCCTCCGTCCCCGCGGATCGGGTGCAGGCGGCCTTTCTCGTGATGCTGGTCGTGGCCGTCCGGCAGCTTCCGTGGGTCTGGGAGCGGATCAAGGCCCCCGGGCGAAGCCACCTGGCGTGCTGACGGGGGGCGGCCGGTACCGCTGCCATCCGTCACCTCCGCTGGGCATGTCCCTTGACGCCTGCTAGGGGCTCGGGATACCCTACCCTAGGGGGTAACGGTATCTCATGGTGCGCAACCTGGCTTCATGGGATCGCTGGCTTCGGGCCATCGCAGGGCTCGCCCTGCTCGCCATCACGGCTACCTGGGCCAGCCCCTTCCGCTGGGTCACCCTCGTGGCGGCCGTCGTGCTGGTGGCAACGGCCGGCGTGGGATACTGCCCGGTTTACGGGGCCTGCCACATCAGGACGTACAGCACGGACCATCCCGAGCAGCGCAAAGCCTGAAGCTCGGCGGCAACCTCGGCGCCATCCCGTCCCCGGCCGCGGCGCGGCGCCCTCGGGCATGCGCCATCGGCCGGGCCCGGCGGGACCGACCCCCGAGTTGGCCTTTCCGGGCCGACCGGGGGTAGCCTCCCGGCGAGAAGGAGCCGAGTGTCATCCAAAGGCAGCGGTTTCGTGATGGTACAGTCTCGGAATGCAGGGAAGTCCGGTAGTAGTCGGGGCTTGAGTGAAGCAGACCTTCACCGAAGTCAGGCTTGGAGCCCCA
>JBFMCJ010000240.1 GCA_040754675.1 Bacillota bacterium | reverse complement strand
CCAGAGGTGTTCCGGGTCGACGGGCTGCGTGTCGAAATGCCCGTAAATGAGCACGGTCGGGCGCCCCGGGGCGTGCAGCCAGTCCCCGATTACCACGGGATGCCGGGGGGTGGCCAGGACTTCCACGTGCTCGACGCCCGCCTGCCGCATCCGGGCAGCCACCCATTCGGCCGCCCGCTTCACGTCCCCCGCGTGCTGGCTCAGGGCGCTGATGCTGGGGATCCGCAGGAAAGAAAGAAGCTCCTCGACGAAAGCGCTGCGGTTTTTCTCGAAGTGCGCCAGGACAGGAGCCGGCGCACGCACCGCGCGGTCGGTCACGATGTTCCCCTCCTCCCCGTCACCCCAGGATCTCCGGGTTGACGACGTGGGCGGGCCGCCGCCCCTCGAGCGCCGCAATCAGGTTGGAAGCGGCCATCTCGGCCATCTTGGCCCGCGTTTCCGTACTGGCGCTGGCGATGTGCGGGAGCACGACCACATTGGGCAGTTCGGCGAGCCCCGGCGCCATCTCGGGCTCGTGCTCGAAGACGTCCAGCCCGGCCCCCGCGATGCGGCGTTCCTTCAAAGCTCGCACCAGCGCGGCCTCGTCCACCACCGGCCCCCGGGAAGTGTTGATGAGATAGCCTGTGGCCTTCATCAGGCCGAGCGTGCGCTCGTTGATGAGGTGCCGGGTGGACTCGTTGAGGTCCACGTGGACGGAGACGAAGTCGGACTCCTTCAGCAACTCGTCGAGGGCGCTGTATTCCACGCCCAGCCGCCGCTCCTCGTCGGCCGGCCGGCGCCGCACGTCGTGGTAGAGGATGCGCATGTCGAAGCCCCGCGCCCGCCGCGCCAGGGCTTCGCCGATGCGCCCGAACCCGACGATGCCCAGCGTCTTGCCGTGCACGTCGGTACCCAGCAGCAGCGTCGGCGACCAGCCGCCCATCGCGGCGTACTTGCCGGCTCGCATGAACGCGTCCGCCTCCACGATGCGCCTCGCCACCGCCATGAGCAGGGCCCACGCAAGATCGGCGGTGGTCTCCGTCAGAACGCCGGGCGTGTTGCAGACCAGGATGCGCCGGCGGGTGGCTTCCGCCACGTCGATGTTGTTGTATCCGACGGCGTAGTTTGAAATCACCCGAAGCTGGGGCCCGGCAGCGTCCATCACCTCGGCGTCGATGGTCTCGGTGAGCAGTGTGACGATCCCGTCCCGGCCGCGCACGGCGTTGAGGAGTTCAGCGCGGGTGACGGGGCGGTCGTGGGGGTTGACGTCGAGCCGGCAGCGTTGGGCCATCATGGACATGCCGGGCTCCGGCAGGCGGCGGGTGACGTAGACGTTCCACGGAGGCATTCCTGGCTCCACCTCTCCTTTCCGGTTGTCCTTCTCCTGCTGGCTTTGCTGTAGCCTCAGGCGGCTTTGCGCCTGGCGGGCGCGGCCTTTCAGTGCCTGCGAAGACGTTCAAAGGCCTGGGAGGCTGCGCCCGTGAGAAGGCGCGCGTCGCTCGTCACCGACACGAATTGAAAGCCTTCGGCGATTTTCGACGCGGCTTCCTCCGCATTGCGCGCCATGTAGCCGGCGGCTTTGCCGGCCTGGCGGGCCGCCTCCAGGATCCGCCGCACGGCAGCGCGATAGTCCGGGTGCTCAAACTGGCGGTACAGCCCCAGGCTGGCCGACAGGTCGTTGGGGCCGATGAAGAGGAGGTCCACGCCGTCCGTGGCAGCGATTTCGTCCACGGCCTCGAGCGCCGGGCGCGTCTCGATCTGAACGCCGACCAGCACGTTCTCGTTCCAGGAGGCGTAGTACTTTTCGAGCGTGCGCCCGTACTGGCTCGCCCGGGAGCCCGCGACCCCCCGGATGCCCTGGGGCGGGTAGCGGGAGGCCGCAACGGCCGCCCTGGCCTCCACGGGGCTGTTGACCAGGGGCACCAGCACGCCCATGGCTCCCCGGTCGAGGGCCTTCTTGATGAGGGCCACGTCATTGGCAGCCACCCGCACCAGCGGGACGACCGAAGGCGAGCCTGCCCGGATGGCTCGAAGCATGTCCTCCAGCGTCTCTTCGTTGAAGGCGCTGTGTTCGGTGTCGACCAGGAGCCAGTCGGGCTCCAGGCCCGCCAGCGCCTCGGCCACGGCTGGCGACGCAAAGGTCAGCCACGTGCCGATGGCGGCCTGCCCCGCCCGCAGCCGTTCCTTCAGCGGGTTGGTCATCGCAGCTACGACCCCTTTCTGTACGCTGGCCCGGGCCGGACGGCCAGTCCGGGCAACGACACAAGGGTATGACGCGGCCGGACGAACTTCCTCCCCGGAGGCATGGCGCCCGAGTGCATCGAAACAGCTAACAGGGCGCCAATCTGCAGAGGAGGCCGGGTCTTCGGGGGCGTCGCGGCGCGTGCGGTGATATCGGCCCTGGCCGTTGCGGCCCTGGGCGCTTTTTGTGCGGCCGGGCTCGCGCGGGCCGGCCCTTTCAGCCTCCACGGCGACGCCACCTACCGGGTGGACGTGCCCCTTGAAGGTGCGGCGCCGGCGGCCGGCACGTTGCGGCTGGCGGCGACCGGAGCGGGGAGCCTGGCGCCCGGCCTTTCGGCCGCGCTGGCTTTCGACAGTACTGCCCCTGGCTATTTCCCGTTCCTCCTGGCCACGTGGGAATCGGAGTTTGCTGGCGCAGCGGCGGGGGACTTCGACGTTGAGTTGCCCGGCGCCCAACTCGTGCGCTTGAACCGGCAGCTGCGGGGCGTTCGGATCTCGCTGGGGCAGCAGAGCGGCGCGCCGCCGGGCGACCCTCCGGTTCGTCCCCGGCTTACGGTCTGGGCGTCGCGGGTGCGTTCAATCCTGTGGCGGGACCGGTTCATCGCACAGCCCCCCGGAGAGGACCCGCCGGCAGGCGTGAAGCCGGTGGATCCCGGGACCCACACCCTCCCCCTCTCACACCCGGAGGGGGTGGAGGAGCCGTCCATCAGCGTCTCCCGAAGCGGCGCGCTCCTGCGAAGCGGCATCGATTTCCAGTTCAACGCGGGCCTGGTCTACCTGGCGGAGCCGCTGGAGGACGGAGAACGCGTCGAAGTCGAATACCGGTTCGCTCCCGCTGCCGCCGTGCCCCTCCAGGGGGCCATGGCCGAACTCCAGGCACCGGGGGGCGCCTTTCGGGTGTACCGGCTCGGCGCTCCGGCGAGCCCGGCCGGGACAGGCGAGACGACCGGGTCCGGCGAGGCTGCGGTGCCCGGCGCAATGACGGGGCTTTCGTGGGACGTGACGGCCGGGCAGGTGCACCTCGAACTGGAGCACTTCCGCCCGGATGGGAACGACCCCGCCGTCGCGTGGCGCTGGGAGGCCGGCGCCGACCTCTCGGCGGTTTCGGTGCGGTACTGGCACGAGCAGCGGGCGCCCGGCTTTCCCTCTCTCGACGACCCCGATGCCGTCCTGTATCCTCAGAAAGAAGGCATGCGGCTTTCCCTGCGGCCCGTGCCGGGCTGGGAGATGACATACGAGAACCAGGCGAAGTACGTACAAGTCCCGGCCGGCCTTCCCATCGAGCGCCGCGAGCGGTACGCCGGGATCGCCTACCGCCCGGTGCCGCCCGTTCTGGCGTCTGTTTACTACCGTGAGGAGCGTTCCTTCGACCCGGTCATCGTTGAGCTTCTCAGGGCAACCGAAATCCGCGGCGCCGAACTGCGCCTTCCCGTCCAAAGCATCCGGCTTACGGCGCGGGCAGAACGGATCACGGCCTCCATCCCTGTGACGGGTAGCGAATTCAGGGACCGGTGGGAGTTGGCGGCCGAGAGGTCCGGCGACGGGCCTGTGCGGTGGAACCTCAGCCACCAGGATGAGGTGAAGCGTACCGAGCCCGGCGGGGACCCCGTCTCTGCATCACCTGACCAGCAAGGGAAGCGCCGCCGCGAAAGCGCGGCCTCGGTTCGGTGGACACCCACAGAGGCCCTCCAGATCTCAGCCGAAGGCTCCAGGATGGAGGACGAAGAAAAGCGCTACGCCATCCTGCGCTGGTCGGCGGGTGTTGGCTACGCCGGCCGTGGCGGGTGGAACGCGGGCGCGTCCCTTCAGCACCAGCGGACGGCTGGCTCAGCGGCATGGGCGAACGGCAGCATGGCGCTCTCGCTCTCCGGCGGCTACAAGGGGCCGCCCCTCACCGCGAACCTGCGCGTGCAGTTGCCTTTTCCCGCACAAGACACGTCCGTTCCGGCGGTCTCGGTGACCGCGGCCACGCCCTACGGTTCAACGCATCAGATGGATGTCCAGGCAGCCTGGAAGGTGGGGCAGGCGCCGCAGTTTACCGGAACCTATCGCTATAGCCCCGGCGGGACCGACCGCCTGGTCGTGAAGGGCTCCGTGACGCCGCTTCTATTCCAGGTCGGGGAGGAGGAGGCCAGGGCTTCCGTCGAATGGTACTTCTCACCGCATTGGATCCTGTCCGCCGGGTGGCAGCGCAGGCCCGCTCCACTTGCCCCAATTGACGGCGGCGTGGCGGGGGCTGCCGGTTCGGGACCGAAGGAAATGGCCAGCGCAGCACTGCACTATCGCTTTTAGTCCTTTCCTTGTTCTTTGTGACCGTCCAGGCCGCAGGGCGGTGCCGCGCGGGCCGCGGAGAGATTTCATTCGGGAAGGGGTGCGGACCGTGGAAAAGGCGAGGAAGCTGGGGCTTGTCTTGAAGGTGGCCGGTGTGCTGGCGGTAGTGGCGCTGTTTGCCACGTGGGGGACGGTTGGTCTTGCGCAGAGCAGCGACAACGTGCGGGCCCTGCTTACGGTCACGGACACGTCGGCGGCGGCACTGCAGCGCCTGGCAGCTTTCGGCCGGGTGGACTTCGTCTTTCCGCAGATCGGCGTGGTGGCCATCGAGACCAAGCCCGACAACCTCAGGCCCGGCAGCGCGCTGCGGTCCCTCTCCTTCGTGACGAGGGTGGAACGGGACAAGCAGGTCGTCAAGCACAGCCACACGGGACGGATGGCGTGGGACCAGGACATCATCGACGTTGAACTGGCGCACCCCGGCGGCGGCACCGTTGTCGCCGACGGGAGCGGCGTCTTCGTGGCGGTCCTTGACACCGGCCTCGTCCCCAACTGGCGCGACTATTTCCCGGAAGACCGGATCGCCACGGCTCTCGGCCGGGCGTTCCACACGCCGATCCAGGGGACGCCCGGTAGTGGGGCGTACGACTCGGATACCGACGGGCACGGAACCCACGTGACCAGCACCATCCTCGGTTACAACCTCTACACGCTGGCGCGGTTCGAGGGCACCGCGCCCAACGCCACAGTGATCCCCGTCAAGGTCCTGGGCAACCAGGGCTGGGGCTGGGAGTCGTCGGTGATCGCAGGGATCCTCTACGTGGCCGACTTGAAGCAGCGGAGCGTCATCGGCCCCACCGTGATCAACATGAGCCTGGGCTCGGCCGAGCCGAGCTTCGCCGAACTCGCGGCCATCCGGTATGCCATCTCCCAGGGCGTGCTGGTGGTCGCCTCGGCGGGCAACGAGGGTGAGGAAGGCATGGCCTACCCAGGGGCTTACCCCGATGTGATCTCGGTGGGCGCCGCCGGCTGGGTGGAGGAGTGGTACCCTGATCGCGGGTGGTGGCAACGGGATGTCCCTGAGGACATCACGGCCGACCGGGTCTACGTGACGGACTTCTCCAGCCGCGAAAGGCCGGGCCAGGAGCTTGACGTGCTGGCCCCGGGGAGCTGGGTCGTCGGCCCGTACCTCTACTATGGCGCCGCACGCCCTCCCTACTGGGCCCAGGGGGTCCCCGGCCAGTACTACTTCCTGGGGGGCACCAGCATGGCGTCGCCGCACGTCGCCGGTACCGCAGCGCTGATGCTGCAGGTGAAGCCAAACCTGACCCAGCAGGAGGCGCAGGCCATCCTGAGGGCGACGGCTTTGCCCATCCCGCCCGGCAGCGCCCAGATCAAGACGCCGTGGGGCACGACCGAGACAGTCTCCTGGGGGGCTGGCGCAACGGGGTACGGGCTCATCCAAACCGACGCCGCGGTTGAGGCGGCCGCCGCGACGCCCTGAGCGTCCCAGCAGGCCGCAGAGGCAAGAGCGAGGCTGCCCGGCGTCCGCCCGTCCCCAGGGCGGCGCCGGGCATTTGCGATCCCGGGGAAAGGGGGGGCGCCCGCCACCGCTACGGGCGGAGCCGGCCCCCGGAGGAGGCAGACATGGAGGCAGGCGGCAGGCGGGTCCCTCGCCGTGCGGACGTGGTCATCATCGGTGGTGGCGTGATGGGCGTCAGCACCGCCTTTCACCTCGCTGCCCTCGGGTGCCGAGACGTGGTGGTGGTCGAACGGGAAGAGGTTCTGGGAGCGGGTTCGACCGGCCGCTCGGCCGG
>JBFMCJ010000239.1 GCA_040754675.1 Bacillota bacterium | reverse complement strand
TCCACCAGATGGTGGCAGCCCCTCCCTTCAGGACAACGAGCGGCCCAGACCAGCGTCCCCCCCAACTTCACGAAGGGGACAGCAGGAAAGAGACCCTTGCCACACTGGAACACATCCAGATCTAGCGGCCAGGCACAGGCCACCACCACGTCGCCCAGCGGCTCCATCTCGGCCCCGTAAACTTCGCCCGCCCGCTCCATAAGCCAGCGGTGGGCTGAGACCATATCACCGGCAGCCACACGGCAGATATTCACATCCATGTCCAGGAGAAAGCCGATGTAGAAGTCAAGCCCCAGCATGCGGGCAGCCTCCTCCATGTCCAGACGATGGGGCCGCTGCCAGCCGCCATCTAACTCAACGGGATCGTTGGGGAGGTTGTGATTGTGAACGATAGTGCGGTAGCTGGCCACTCCGGGAAGGACCAGCTTGGCACCTCCTCCGAAACGCACAGCCCCGTGTGGGAGCACGCTGCCTACAGCCAACTTGAGGTCACTGGAAACGACTGTCCGGTTAAGCTCAACCGGGGTACCCCGCGAGGTGAAACCAATCCTCTCGCATGGGCCAAAGGGGTCGTGGCTCTCCACCCGCACCCTCGCCACTACGTCTGGCCCGATTTTCTTCACGAAATCCGTGTACTCCATGGAGCGGTGGGCGCCGGTAGCTCCAACGAGCACTATGTTGTCATCGGCAATGCCACCCCGGTTAAGGCGGTCTAGGACCTCAAGTACGATATCGCCCACGTAGGCAGGGCGGGTATGATCCTCCACGATAATGGCAGCCGTTGATCTCCGGCGAGCCAGCTGCTCCAGGGAGGGCGAATCTATGGGCGAGTCAATGGCGCCCGCAATCTCTGCCCGGGTAAGCGGCCTGCTGGTGTTCCTGATGACGCGAACCTTCCACTTATCGGGCACAGATACGGCAAGCGCTTCTTCTCCATGGCGCAGAACTACTTGCATTTGCGCATCCTCCCTTGAAAACAGCGCCTTCAGGCGGCGCACTCCAGGTCCGGGAGTTCAACTTGGTAGCCGAGCAGTTCCACCCTCTTGGTTAAGCGTCTGGCCAGAGCTTGGCGATCAAGCCAGTCAAAGTAGTCCACCCCCCGTTCCTGGTAAGTGGACTCGATACTGTGGTAGATGATGGTGAGGATCGCGTGCTGCACCGCCACAGCAGCCTTCTTTTCTTCTTGCTTTTCTGGCAGCAACGCAGTGGTATAGGGAGGAAAGATCGGGAGGAAAGATACTCATCCCTGGGCCTCCCGGTCGCATGAGCATGCTGCACGAGGAGAACTTGAGCCATGGGTTCCCTATTGGTTGTCTTCCCCGGCCTGCGCTTGCCCGCAGATTCGTTGTTTCCCGGACACGCCTCTGCCCAAGACGCGAAATGTCGGTCTGCACGGAAGGCCCTCATGTCCACACCAATCTCCACGTTACTCGTCCAACCTAGGCACCCCATCCTAGCCTGCGTACCTCGACCCGAAAAGGGCGCATCCCCTCCTCGACCTCCCCGTCAAGCTCCGCGATCGCCTCGTCAAGGTAGTCGATACGAGCCAGGACCTAGGATATAATCAGCCGGTGGTGCGGCTTCAGGAAGCCCTCCAACGCCCTTTGCAACTCCGAGGTCTTCCTGCTCACCCTGCCCCGAGCCAACTGCGCCAGAGACTCGGTGTCCGTTTCTCCTCGTAGAAGCTCTGGGAGGATCACCCCTGGCCAACACTCCGGTGACATCAGTGCCCATGAACAGCAGCTTTATATTGGCATCCCCCGGGAACCTGTTCACGTCGGAAGCTTTCTCGAGCCTCAGGCTCGTCCGGTACTTGGTGAGATCCCTCACTTCCCGGACGGATTCGGGGGGAATGAAGCTTCCCCTGATCGCCCCGTAGCGAAGGAGATGAGCAATCCACTCGGCATCGCACACATCGGTCTTTCGCCCGGGGACGTTCTTTATGTGCGGCGCCTTGGCCAACACCACCTGGAAGTTCGATTCCTGGGTTTCGTACACGGGCTCCCAGCACACCCCCGTGCTTTGCATGGCCACATGGTGCATCCGGCCCGGGAGAGCCAATCCGAAAGCATGAGGATGTCCCTGGTCATCATTCCGAAGGTCCGTATCCCCATGTTCGGCTTGCCGTCCGAGCCCGGAACAATAACGCATCGGTCATGACCTTCTTGTGAACGCCCAAGCCTGTACACCGTTCATACATCACTTCCGTCTCTGCCACCCCCTTGAGCCGGCGGAGCGCCCCGGAGCCCTTGGATTCTCCCTTGCGTGCTCACTGGCACGGTCGGTACTTCCCAGGGGGCGCTCGGGTCAGACTCCACCCTCGGGCCCACGGCACCAGTGAACCACAAACCTCCTACACCGGCACCCTTTGCAGCCATTGTACGATCCACGCCAGTTTTCATGGGCGGTGGCGACGGCATACCGCGGTGAACGACTCCCCCGATGTCCTCGGATTGCGGGTAGCACTCAGACTGCTGCCTGGCGTTCAGTCACGAACAAGGGCGCAGCGGGAAGCACCGCCACCGTGGGCTTTCCTGGATGCATCCGTGCCACATCCCGGAGTAGCACCTCAATGTCATCGCAGACCTCCACCTCCTCGGGCAAGAGCACCCGCGCTTCTTCCAGTTGCAGGCCAGGAGAGTAGAAGTAGATTTTCCTCTCCCGAGCGGCACGACTGATGTCCCGGCGGATCATACTGCGGTAGGCGTCGTTCTGGATTGCCAGTTCGTGGTGACCCAGACCCCGGTAGCAAGCCGCTGCCCATATCAGCGTACCCCCAGGCCTGACGATTTGAAGCCCCGCTGGCAAGGCTTTAGTGGCCTGGCACAGGTCCATGTCAAATGGGTAGGAATTGGCAATGACCACGTCGAACAGCCCGGACCTCCCCAGGAGGGCAAAGGCTAGGAAGTCTTTGAAGGCCAGGCGATGGGCGCTCAGGGGATCCCCCGCACGGAGGCCGACGATCCTGAGCGCCTCATCAATCAGCACGTTGACCGAGAAGTGAACAGGCACCATGCCAAGGACTTCCTCAATGTCCTGTCTCACCTTGGTCACGCCGGGCTCCAGCACCCGGTTGCAGCTGCCCACAGTGATGTGGTTGTGTGCCACGGTCTCCAGCCCCGCGACCCCCGGGAGCAGGATCTTGGCGCCACCTCCTGAACCAGCCTCATCATGGGGAAGGACAGCCCCGATGCTGATGCGCAGGTCGGCTGCCACCACCGTCTCGTTCAGCCACACTGGCGTCCCGGCCGAGGTGGTGCCAACAAACGTCAGTCTGTCTCGGTAGTCGTGGCTCTCAACCGCGTAGTGACCGGCAATTCGACTGCCCACCTTGGCGACGAACTCCTCATGCGTCATCTGGCTGTGAAGGCCAATGGCACCGACGATGGCAATACGGCTGCCATCCACGCCTGCCGACTCCAACTCTCCAACCACCCACTCGGCAACCACCTGTGCCGGAGTGGGACGCGTCGCGTCGTCCACAACGATCACCGCCCGGTGGGCACCCCTGGCTGCCTCTCTCAGCCGGGGTCCGCCAACGGGCTCGTTGAGACGGGCAATCATCGCCTGGTCGCTGAGAGGAGGTGGAGAGGCGAGTCTGATCACCTCCGGGCGCCAGTCCTCAGGCAGGCTGATGCAGCAAAGGTGCCGTCCAAAGGGCAGTTCCATTCTATTGCTCAAGCGCATCCCTCCTCCGCGCCTGGAGTGGACGGAGGTCTCGCCTCGCATCCGCCACGCGCCTGATCAACGCGCCTTTTCCGGCACGCGTTCAAGTACCCGCCACGTGCGACAGAACCTCCTCGGCCGCGGCGATCGTCTGGTCTACGTGCCCTTCTGCGTGGACAGCTACCAGAGACAACTCGCCAGGTAGGGAAGATGCTCCGCTCGACCAGTTTCTCTGAAGACCAGGTAACGCCTGCCGTCATAGCGGATTACGTCCCGGTCTGCTCCTGGTCGGTGTTGTGCACGCAGGCCACCGACCCGTCTTGGTGAACCCGCCGCTCCAACCGTGAAAGTGCCCCTCGAGCTTCGCGATTAGATTGCGGCCGGTGACACCCTTGGCGATGCGCAGGTCTTGAATTCTCCAGAACCCCAAGAACCGGGGTCCAGGCGCTAAGTGCCAACGCCTCCAAGACCTGCGGGTCGTCCTTTTTTGCTCGGACCTTAGCGACCACACGCTTACTTCCAACACTACCTCGCCTCACGACTTGGGGCCCACTGCCCCCAACATGCAAGAGCGCATCCTCTACCACGCCACCGCCATCTGCAAGACCTGACTCCTGGGCCTCCACAACCTCTTCGCCATCCTCAACCCCTTCTCTCACCACACCGGCCTACCCGCCCGCTACCAGCCGGAAATCCTCACTCTCCCGTCCTCACGGTCAGCCTGAGCCAACTTGGCCCCCCAGGGATCCTGACCAGATCCCGACCATACGGCAGCCACCATACGGCAGTCTGCGCACGCCCTCTCCCGGTGGGGCAAAGCAGACTCTTGTCCCCAGCAGCCTCACCTGCTTTCCACCTACCACTCGCCATACCCGCTTCGGATGTCAAGGTCCGCACTTGGCACCTAACCGATCCCAGCGTGGCTACTTGCTCCCAGACCACTCATCCCGAGTTCCCAAGAACCTTCTCGATCATTGGCCCTCCCCCTGATTGGCGCGATGGACCGCAGCTACCTCTCGCCACGCGTGAAGAGACTCGACTGTGGTAGTATTCACCTGAAGAAACGTCCAGCACGAGACAGTCGTCTGCGATCACGACCTTGCCGGGAAACCCCTCCTCCACCAGCTGTTTGAATAACGACAGCGTCTCAGGATTATCCACGAATCTCAGGAAGTGGTACGCTACAACGGTGTTGACCCCCGCCTCGGCGGCGATGCGACCCAGGCTCCGGGGATCAGTGTGCATGTGCACGTCCGCGAAAACCCCTTCTCGCTGGTCAATGGAGCAGTCATGGATCAGCATGCTGCAGCCGCGAGCCAACTCTACCATCTGCTGGGTCGGGGCTGTGTCGCCGCTAATCACCAGCGAGCCGGCAGCCGATTCCACCCTGTAGGCCACAGAAACGAGCCAAGGCTGAACATGCCGCGGCGCAAAGGAAGCCATGACGCTCCAGTCCTCTCCGCAGCAGACCTCCCCCTCCTTCTCGATCTCGTGAACATCAAAGGAAGGACGTACCATGGGCCGGCCGGTGAATTTCTCCAGTACCTTCCTTGCATCCGGTGCCTCGGCCCGCCTGGTGATGTCGGCATCGAAGGCACCGCCTCGGCCAAAGAGGGCATCAATGAAGTGTCGGGTGCCGACAGGGCCGTAGACTCGCCAGTGCGACTTGCCAAAAGCCACCCAGGAAGACAGAACCAGGTCCGGAAAACCGATGTTGTGGTCGCTGTGGTGGTGGGTGAAGAAGACGTAACCAATGTTCGCTGGCGAGTAGCCCGCTTCGAACACGCTTTGCAGGGCAGACCGGCCACAATCAAACAGAAGGATTTCGTTGTGGCGACCGCACTCGACGAGAACACTGGGACCGGCGCGATGAGCTGTGGTAGCGTCCATCGCAATACAGCCCGATGTGCCAAGAAGCACTGCTTTCATAATTCATCAAGTCCTCCTCTCCAGAAACCGTTTCCCCTTGTCACCCCGCGCCCGAGCCCACCGCCGTCTCCATCATACCCTGCACTGGCGCCCCACCCAGGTTCGATCACCATCTTAGGCGGGGATCGAGCAAGTCCCGGATTCCATCACCCAGGAAGTTTACCGCTAGAACCGTGATCATCAGGGCCAACCCTGGCGCCAACACCACCCAAGGCGCCACGTTGAGGTATTGGCGGCCCGCGGCGATCATCTCACCCCAGCTGGGATGGGGAGGTTGTACTCCAAGGCCGAGGAAGCTGAGCGCCGCCTCAAGCAGGATTATGAATCCGATGCCCTGAGATGTTATGATGATGATTGGCGTCATAACATTCCGTAGAACGTGCCGCTTGATCACCACCAGATGGGGCGCGCCAGCTGCTACTGCGGCTTCCACGAATTCCCTCTCCTTGATCTCCAGAACGCTCGCCCTCACGGCGCGGGCATATAACACCCACCGGGTAATCGCCAGCACAATGACCAGGTTCACCATGCTCGGACCTAACACGGCAACTACGGCAATGGCCAGGAGAGTTGTCGGCACCGACAGCTGGATATCGGCAAGGCGCATGAGGCAGGTGTCAGCCCAACGCCCATAGTAACCTGCTATCAGTCCCACCGGCACTCCAACGAGAAGCGCCAACACGTTCGACGCAACACTGACGGCGAGAGAAGTTCGCCC
>JBFMCJ010000238.1 GCA_040754675.1 Bacillota bacterium | reverse complement strand
AGAGGAAGATGATTGAACGGAAGTTCGGAGAGGCCAAATGGTGGCACCGGATGGACAGGGCTCGGTATCGGGGGAAATGGCGCGTCGCCATCCAGGTGCTCATGACCTTCATAGTGCTGAACGCAAAGAGAATAGCGCGGCTCCTTGCAGAACGTTCCCTCCAGAATGGACACCGGCCGGCGCCAACCGGCGCATAGTCCTGGCACGGGTCTGAGGCAGCCCCGATCCCTAACACCCAATCCGAGGTCAGCACCGAATCCCCATGGGTGGCTCCAGGGGTTTGATCCAATTCTCCCCGTTTTTCAGAGCCCTCGTTAGGGAGATGGACGCGACCATTGGCCAGCCAGCCATACCCCGCAGGGGGATCCTCCATCGAGGGCGGTCAAGATCCCGGAACTGGTGCAGACGTTGACGACCAGTCCCTGCAGCAAAGCTGCCCCTTCTCGTGGAGGGGTGGAGTGCGGATGGTCCGGGCAGGCAGCCCTGTTGGCTTCGAGGCGGAGGAGGTGCTCTTCATGCATTTGGATTGGAGGCTCGCGCCACCGAGATCGACCGTCTTAGGCGGCAGCTGCTCGACCGGCTACGCTATGAAGCAGAGCTCGCCCAGCGCCGCTACATGAGCGTCGATCCCGCAAACCGCCCTCGTGGCCGCCCAACTGGAGGTCGAATGGAATGAGACGCTGTCCGCCCTGCAAACGGCCAAGGAGGAGTACGAGGTCCAGCGATAAAAGGACAGATTCGCCCTAAGCGCGGAGCAGAAATCTCAGACCCTTGCGCTCGCCACCGACTTCCCGCGGCTTTGGAACGATCCCTGCGCACAGCCGCGCGACCGTAAACGGCTCTTGCGCCTGTTGGTGGCGGAAATTTCACTCGTTCCTACCCCAGATCCTGGGAGTTGACGGCCGTTCCTGGTATAATCTCCCGTCGCATGCTAAGGATTACTTGTCTTGATAATTCATCAAGATCTGATCGACCGGTCCTGACTCCCTCGAGGAGGTCTTCCTTGGGGGCAGTAGCAACGGATCCGGGTGCGTACCCAGACCGCAATGGCCATGCGTAGTCGGTCGCCCACGTCTGCCAGGTACAGATCCACCGGAATACCACCAACCATTGAGGGATTCCTGCCCCAGTCAAGGTAGCCAGACCGTAGCGAAAAAAGTTAGAATGGTTTGTTTATGGTTTGCCGGTACGGTAGCAAATCGTCCATCTGCCGCATGGAACTGAAGTGGGTATGATGCCAAGTTCGACTGATACCGGTCACCCCCAGCCCCCGCCGCCAATCATGGCAGGTATGAGTCCCGATGTGGATTTCTTTTCAATGTCCACACTTAATCCACGACCTCGAGGCGCCCCGAGCCGACATCCTGGAGAACATCTACTCGTCCCGACAACATAGGCGAGCAGTATCAACCCCGCATCCAGCACCGAGCCCGAGACTCCGGGTTTCCATCGCGCGGCCGTCCCGTAAGGGAATCGGTTAAGAGAGAATTTTCCTTTACGCTTGCTTTTCCTTCTTCTATGCGTGAGACGTTGCACGAGGTCTTGGAGGCAAGATCGTCACCGCCCTCCGCTTCAGAAACCTGGCTGCGTAGCCATACTACGTACTCATCTTCATAAGGCAATCGGGTCTTAGTAGCTCGGCCGGACCAAACCCGTATGAAGTTAAATGGTGGTACGTTGGCTGGTGACGTACAGGAAGGTCAGCCCCTCGCGTCGTAATAGTTTAGGGAAAAGTTCGCCTTGGCGTCGATTTCCGTACAATTACAATTTCCTGGCCGTGACCACGGGATACCAGTACCAGCGGCTAACAATCTCCCGGTCCGGACGACCTACGCGAGGGAACGGCGGGGGAGGACTTCCTAAGTAGGGGTGATTCCTCGTGCTCGAAGGCTGTCGGAACCTAGGCGAATCAGAGGCACGGATAAGGGATTTTGTCACCACGCACGGCGTGAATCTGCTTGGCGAGATCCCGCTATCAGAAGAGGATGTCGCGTGGCTTGATGCTCAGGTGCGCGTGTGCTTCCAGCACGATGCGCGACTGGGAACCCAGTCTTTGATACATGAGACTCCGCTATCGTTCGCAACGTTCCTGGTGTGGCAAGGCATCCGGGGATACCGTGATGGGGACTACTGGTCGACGGTACATACTGCGACGGGTGTGCCGGAAGTGGCGTACCAGAGTGGCTGGGGGCATGGGTTCCTCAAGACGCTAGCCAAGTACCACCTCCTCACCCCAGCAGACGATCCCGGATTTGCTTACGTAGGACCCATCTTGCTCCACGGGGGCGTCCCCGATTCGTGTCTTGCCGAGTATTTCCGCGAGGTGTGCTGGAAGTTCCTCGTGAGCCAGGGCCTTACACAGGAGAAAGAGGTCACGGTAGCCCTAGCACAATGGCGGCAGGATGCCGAGCGGGTCAACGCAGTGCGCCGGGAACTCCAGGCTGTCGAGAACGAGATCTCAGAATGCCAGCGTCTCCTGAAGCTCTGCGACACCTACATCCAGCGCCGGGAGACACTGATTCGGCTGCGTAAGCAAGCAAAGTTGCTGGCGGAAGCTTCGCGGATGTACGAAGAGGTGGCGCAGCTACGCGCAACCCAAGAAGAGTTATTTGAGGAACTGCGAGACGCCCAGCGGCGCATTGACGAGTACTCCCGGCACTGGCAGGAGCTGTTGGCCACAAAAGCCCTCGCACTCGAGCACCGCGTCGAACTGGACAAGGCATACGGTCAGATCGAGGCCGCCGGGCGACAACTGAGCGCATGCACGCAAGGCCTCAACGAGTTAGCCACGAGAGTTTTCGGCCGACCTTGGGTAGAAGCGCTCGGTGAACCCGTTCTTAGACTCGACGGAACAGCGCTGAAACGGGCCCGCGACGAGCTCAAGCATCTCATCGAGCGGAAGGCTCGGGCAAAAGCGCAATACCGCAACCTGAAGATCGCCGGCGGTGTGGGTCTTGGCGTAGCACCGCTCCTTCGAATCTTTACCGGTTACGCCTGGCCAACCGCGGTCACGTTAGGGCTCGCGCTCACCCTGGTGGCGCTGGGAAAGCGTTGGTTCATCAGGGCGATACGGGCGATCCGGACCGAGGAGCAAAGCATCCGTGCGGTGGTGCCTCCGCTACCCTGGGTTGCCGACCCGCTCTGCGGCGACGAGGGCGTCTTGGCAGACATCGACAGGATCCAGCACCTCCTCGTGGAGCGATGCACGTTACGGGAGACCTTACAGCAGTTGCACATGCGCCTCCTTGACATGGAACACCGCACCGGAGGGGCTCGGGCAGGAGGTGGGCCCTCCCCTGTACCGGAAACTGCCGGTACCGCAACCGGGGAACGAGAGTCCTCGTCGGATTTAGCCTCTCGCCTCAACTTATGGAACTTGGTTGACCAGAGAGTAGAGCAATGGCTAGCGGACATCTCCGAGGCCGAGAGGCGACAGGAAGCCGCTGCGAAAGCACAGGTCCAGGTAGTCGATCTTGCCAAGCGCATGGACGAACTGGCGCAAGTCATTGAGGAAAAACAAGGACGTTTGGGGAAGACAAAGGCGGCCCTGCTTGACTTGGGTGTCCCTGTGCCTCCGGAAGACAAGGTCGGATACTCGGCGCTAAAGGAAACGCGCGAATCGGTTCGAGCCCGGGTGGACGAGGCAGCTGCCGCATTCCGACGAGCGAGGGCCGAGTTGGGTGCCCTCGTCGGGTCGGAGGTGACGCCTGAGGAAGTCGACGAGTACAAGCGGAGGATCAACGAGAGGTTGCGGGCCGCCTGGGAACGCCGGGCAGGTATCATGACGGCGGCCGGTGTGAGCACAGCCCATGCCCACCTGGACAGGCCCACGGAGCGGTTCCTGACCCACGGCGGGCAATGGGCCGATAAGTTCGTCGTCGTGACTGTCGCCCTCCTTGCAGCCACCCTGCGCTCCGGCGAGCCGAGGGTTCCCGCCGGTTGGCCCCGGTCATACCGTTACCAGCGCGTTTACGACGTATTTCAAAGCTGGTGGGCAAAAGAGGGGCAGGACCTCTGCGCCGAACGCATCCGTCGTCTTCCCAGCCTCCGCTTGGTGGCCTGGAAAGAGGGCGGAGAGTGGGCCCTGGGGATTCGGATCCCGGAGGCCCTCCTCAGTCAGCCCCAACTGGAAGTCACGCAGGGCAAGTCCAAACTCGCCCTTGCACCGCGCGAGGGGTGCTGGTATCTGGACAACCTATCCGACGAAGTACTTGCCAGTGGATCGGACTACCAGGGAATTAGGCTAGATGTCACCCGCTACCGGTATCGCGATATGCCCCTCGTGGTGTGCCAGGGGTGGGAGGGCGATAGGAGGCTGCTGCCTGCGGCAAGACGGATAGGAAGGGCCAAAAGACTGGTCATCTTCTTCCCGGCCACGTGGGAGCTGAGCAAACCACACTGGCCTGTAGACCCGGTGGGACGGCCGCCCGGCTATCAGGCATGTTATGTCGATCTGGCGGAAACGGGCTGTATCCCATTCGTTGACGGACAGGGCGTTCCGGTCACGGTTGACCTGGGTGGCGAAACACGGTTCGAATTGGTCGGCAACGTCTTGCCCATCGACCGCGATCATGATCAGGGTCCCCTCTTCATAGGTGAGCCGCCGAGATTGCGTTGCCTCCAAGAGGAATTGCTCACCGAAGTAGCCTGGCTAGAACTGGTACCCGGAGGGGCACAAGTGCGTCCCTCCTCGCACTGGTTGTCCACGGGCGTCACGCTCGCCTTGCCCGAGCCCAGCGGCTGCTTTGAAGTAGTGGTGTACGACCGACAAGGCACTGAAATGGAGAGGCTGCCGTTCCGCTACGCGGCCCACCTGCGGGGTGTCTATATCCAGCGGGATCCGGACCATATTCCTTCCCGGGCCGAAGGCAACGGAAACCGCGGTCACCGCGACAGTGGGCCCGGGAGCGAGCTGGTCCCCGTTTTCCCCGAGCGCGAAGGCCACCCCAAGCTGAAGGTACACTTCGATGCGTGCCCCGGTTGTACTGTAGAACTGAAGAAACCCCGGCCCGAATCAAGAGATGGTTCTACTGGCGTAACCAAAGACGGGGTGTTAATTCCCCCGCATCCTGATTGGGATCGAACTGTGTGGGAACTACGCAGCGAAGGAGGCAGGCCCGTTCCCATCGAACTAGTGCTGCAGCGTATCTGGTGGGCAGCGGGAGAGTGCGGTCATACCCCGGCGGAGTGGACCGACCGCATCATAACCGTTGCCCCCGATTGGGTGAGAGCGGCCTCGGACAAGGCGCTTTGGCTGCGGTGCGAGCCTGGCACGGTTCGGCCTGGCCTAAAGGCCGGATTCGGAGATGCCTTAAGGCCATATCGACTGGACAGGACGGGAGTCGTGGAGATACCGCTCCGGGAGTATTGTGATCTCATCGGCGCCGCGCAAGATCGGGAGCACGTGTTCCGAGTCTGGATTCAGGGACGCGACGGCGCGGAGGCCGCCGGTCAAATCGCTCTGTATAAGCCCCCCGTCCCTGCCGAACGGTGCTTCTTTTGTATTACGCACACCACGGACCTGCCAGCAGAAGAGTTGACGAAGTCCTGCGCCACCTGCAACTTCTGCCAATTGCGATGCCATGGTGAAGAAGTATTCTGTAGCAGCGGTCAATGGAGCGAAAGGCGACTACCCAAGAGAGATTTCGAGCGACTCATGGCAACCAACCTGTGTGATCGCTGGGATGGTGAATACCCGGGAGAGCCATTCGGCTGGGAGGCAACGCGACTCATAGGTGCGCGGGTGAGAACCAAGGTAGAGCTAGAGGAAATCTTTGGCACCCCTACACGGGGCGAAGGCCTGGTAAGCGGGGCCGAGGCGGGAAGGCTCTGCGTCCGCTGGGACTCTCCGGCTGGAGCGCCAACCACCTGGTTCTGTAGGTACCATTACGACAAGTTCTGCACGGAGGCTTCGCAAACCTGACGGAGGAGGAGCACGTCGGTGTCCGCCCATGATGTCCTCAACATGTGTAATACCATCGCCGCCCGGTATCGGGCCTACCTGGAGACCACCTTCTATTTTCGCGACCCCGTGCTACGGAACTCCTTCGCCAAGGCGTTGGAATCCGAGGACCTTATCAAAGGCCCGTATCTCGAGAGTATGCCAGCATTCACGCGGGGTGAGACCCCGCGAACTCTGCTACCGGAACTAGGCGTGAACCCAGATGACGCGTTCTTGCAGGCTATCGAGGGAGATCGCCCCCTTTGGCGCCACCAGGAAGAAGCCATACGCAGGATAGCGGCAGGCCGGAACGTGGTAGTCGCTACCGGCACGGGAAGCGGTAAGACGGAATCATTTCTCTTACCCATCCTCTTCCAT
>JBFMCJ010000237.1:1717-6342 GCA_040754675.1 Bacillota bacterium | reverse complement strand
ACACCGAGACCGGATGGTGTGGCGCGTCGTTCGGCACGGGGAGAACCAGCTGATGGGTACGGTCGCCAAAGACGACGACAGAGCTCGCCCACACGACCTTCTCCAGATTCCACAGTCGGGCTGCTTCCAGGACGGCGAGCTGACCGTCCACATTGACCGCGAGCGCCTTCGGTGGATTGTGGTCACAAACCGGATGTAGCAACGAGGCTAGGTTGACGAGTCGCCGTACCCCGTGTTCACGGATGACATGTCCGAGGTCTCGCAAGCTGTTAACATCGCCGGAAACGAGCGTTACTTCTCCGAGCTCCTCCGGGGTCAACACCTCGTGAATGACGTTGCTGAAGGCGCTGTCCAGAACCACGACCCGTACCGCGTCCCGTAGCAGACGTCGGGTCAAGTAGGCCCCTATAAACCCAGCGCCTCCGACGATTAAGACGCTCATCACTTGCCCTCCCCTGTGCTACACCGAATCGCCCGCGCCTACTTCAAACACGCCGGTTGGCAGGCCACTAAGGCGACGACCAGCGTCAGGCCTGTTTCCGGGCGCGAGCAAGGCGCCACGCCAGGGGAGGTATAAGCGCCAGCTGCACCAAGACACCCGGTACCCCGGTAAGCACCGCTGCCTTCAGGTAAGCAGTGGCCGACAGCTTCAGCCCGAGGGCCGGTCCCACCAGCGCCGCGGCAGCCCCGAGAACCGCCCGCCCGGCGACCATCGCGGCCACCAGCCACACGTACTCACGCAGCCACGGCAGCGCCGCCCACCGACCGCCTACCTGCACGACGGCTCGCCTCACCGCACCGGCTACAAGCCCGTAGGTGCCGAGCTCGAAGCTCATGAGGGCGGCGATAGGCGGTGCCATGGGCGGCATGCCCGTCAACAGGTGCGACAGCAGCGGTGCGAAGCCACCTACGATCAATCCCGCTAGGGGCCCGCAGAGCGCGCCCCCCAACAGCACGGGGATGTGCATCGGAAGCAAGGCCGGGCCGACCCCGAGCGGGTGTAATGCCAGCGGAATGCCGACGCTAAGGGCAAGCCACAGGCCCATCACCGCAACCGTCCTGGTTGGCAAAGAACGAGCTTTGCCGGTGCTCCGGGGGCCTGCGCGCTCCGGGCCAGCTGGACGGGTCGAGACTTCTAGCGAACCGTGCAGGTTGACTATGTCGCGCTCCTCACCAGCCCGATTAGCGGGCTCTGGCGTGCCACAAAGCCATTCAGCCTGGAGGCGCTCGCTCGTGGCGCGCAAAGCGCGCATCGCCTCCTCGGGGTTCTCGATGCCCGACACGGCCGCTTCGAACGGGCAGAGCGCGTCGCCGCGCTGGTTCAACACCTGAGGAATAAGCACCCCGTACGAGTAAGGCAAACCTCGCTTTTCAAGCTCCGCCACCGCGGCCTGACTCACGAACTCCCCGTGAAACGCCCTGATGCCGGCCCACAGCGCGGCCATGACCGCTGCCCTGCCCACTACCTTGTCCGCTAGGGCGGCACCGGATGTGCGCGCCGGGCCCAGGCGGTCAAGCTCGGCCAGGAGCGGCCGGACGCCATGACCCTCGCCCCGGGTGATGACCTCGCCGCCTCTCACCAAGACGAACGACGCACCAGTCTCGCGGAGCACCGCAATGGCGTGTTCGAGGTCAGAGTGGGTCGAGACGACCGACTGGCTCATTGATTCGTCACCCTCCCGCGCTTACGTGCACCTGGACCTGCGAGAGCGCCGGCACGATGAGGATCCGGGGGTTCTTGCCGACGTGGCGCTCGGCATGACGCAGTGCCTGCTCGAATGTCGGCACGGGGATGCAGCCCATACCCTTTGCGTACCCCGGTTCCCGGGCGCCCACGATGTAGACGGCCCGCGCATACCGATCGGCCAGCCCACCCATGTACGCCATGGAAAACGCGTGGAACGGGTGATAGGCGTAACCGTACCGGTACTTTCGTACCCACTTCTCATCGGTGGAGACCTCGTCTTCGTAGCGCACCAGCTCATCCGTGGTGTTGCAGCGCTGAAGGAGCTCGTAGACCTGGCGGTAGGCCGGGAACCACTCGTCGTTGAACCAGCCGTCGCACACGGATGCGGCGATGACCACCGGCCACGGCTTGAGCGCGCCGAAGGCGCGAGCCAGCGAAGCGCCGATGGCCTGCTTCATCAGGACCGGGTTCGAGCCCATCCCGGGGCCGTAGTGGAAAGTACGCGGCATGCCGATGACCAGCACGTCGAACTTCTCGCCCGGTAGCCTCACCTCGGTGCGGCGAGTTGCGATGGGCCAGGTGGCCTTTTCGACCTCAGGGACGGCGCCAGCGAAGACCGCCATCTGGTGGTTCCGACCGTTGAGCACGGCGTCGACCGCGAAGAAGGGCCGCTTCATGGCCTGTTCCATGGCGCGGCCGATCTTGTGGAGCTGCTCGCGGAAGTGACTCCCCGTCGAAATGGGCACGAAGTCCGGCCGGTAGAGGCTTCGCGGGCTATGGTGGCACCGGATGGATCGCCACCCCGCCAGCCCCGTACAGGGCATTTTGTAGCCGCCGCTGTACCCGCCGTAGGGATTGCCGAGCGTATGGCCCAGCAGAATGGTCAGGTCGGCTTCGAGCGCCGCGCGGTTCACCTCCACCGCGTCGCCCTCGTCGGTCTCGCCCACGTACACCATGCCGTTTGGGTCCTCGGCATCGTGATTGGCCAGCCGCTCACCCCAGAACCGATTCACGAGGTCGGGGCCCAGGTAGGCGTTCCACTCCTCGCGCAGGTTCTTTCGATGCAGCCCGATAGCGCACACCAGCTTGATGTCGCGATCGCGCACGCCGGCCTGCTCGAGTTCTTCGAGGAGCAACGGGATGGTGACCCGTCGGTGTGCCGTGGGGTGGAAACCTCCCTTGACCCGGTCCGGAAAGGCGATGACCACCTTGGAACCCGGCCCGACGAGCTCCCGAATGCGCGGCATCCCAAGCGGGTTTTGCAGCGCCTGGCGGGTCAGGGCAACCGGGTCACCAGTGGCCTCCGGATCGGTGAACGTTTCACCCGAGCGAACTACGACGGCATGGTCAGGTACCTCGATGTCCATCAGTCCGTCGCCGTACTCAATAGTGACCTTCTTCATCCTTGCTTTGAACCTCCCGGCCCGACCTCCGCCACCGGCAGCGGTGGACAGGCGCGCCCAGCCGATGCTCCGCCACGAGGCGCAGAAGAACCGTTGTCACCCCTGACACCGCCTATATTTCGGCAGCAATTAGTATAATCCTCCTTACAAAAATACCAAAAACGCGTCCACCGCTCCCCCGTTTTGGTGCCTCGGACAGGCTCAGTTCTCCGGCTGGCGCAGGCTCCCCGTAGCAGGGGGGCATCCACCGCGTTCCGAACTCTCCCTTGCGGGTGGAACGAAACAAGGGAGGGAGGACCACTGCGGCTCGACCGTCAGAGCGGGGTACCGCTGTACCTGCAAATCGAAGAGCGCATTCGCCTCGGCATCGCACAGGGCGTCTGGCGGGTGGGAGACCTGTTGCCCCCAGAGGAAGAGCTTTGCCGAAAGCTCGGGGTAAGTCGCGGCCCCGTGCGCCAAGCGTTGGGGCGGTTGGTACAGGATGGTATCATCGTCCGGGACCGGCGTCGGGGTACGCGTGTCGTGCGCGGCATCCGCTCGCACGGGCTCATCCTGGTCTCGCCCTATCGCGCCATCGAAGTGGCAGGGCTCACGCCCACGATAACAATCCTGGCCCGGGAAATTCGCCCGGTACCTCGTGCTGTGGCCGCTCGCTGGAAGCAGGGAGGTCGCTCGATTCGGCAGCCCAGGCAGGCTGTCTTCTTTGAGCGGGTCTTCAACGCAAACGGTGAGCCCGTCGCCCATGCCTGTTCCTGGCTCCCGGCCGACCGCTTCATCGGCCTAGCGACCGCGGACCTGACAGGGGCCCCTCTATTGGACATCCTGGCGCAGGAATACGAGGTTGTCATCACCCGGCTTGAAGAAACTATGGAGCTGACCACTATGTCCGCGCGAAACGCCGAACTCTTGGGGGTGCACCCCGGCAGTCCATGCCTTGCCGTGACCCTTTGCCAATGGGCAGGTGACCAGCCGGTGGAGTACGCCGAGTTTTGGCTGACGCCGGCTAAGTCACGGTTCCTTATCACGGGGTTACTTGCCCTGGAAAATAACTTCCGTAGTGACCCCGCGAAACAGGCTGCCACAGCCGAAGATCCGCACGGCAGGCCCACCACGCACGCCACCAGGTAAAATCGGCAGAGCCTGCGTCGCCGATTAGTACCAGGCCGAAGTTGCTCAACCTGAAGATGCCCCGTTTACCGTCATGAAGCCCATCGCGGCCGTTTCAGGCGGACGCTTCCCGTCTACCCGCCGAAACGAGCGAGTGGAGACCAACCCGGGCAAAGACTTCGCGATCGAACGGGCTTGGGGTGGTCACCTCCTCGAAGGGCTCGACCTCGGGCTCCTCGTCGTCGAACAAAAACGGCGCCCACGCCTCCCGCAGGCGCCACTCCACGGAACTGGCCAGCACGCACAGGGAGATGTGGGAGCGGGCAACCGCCGCTGGCCATGTGGCCGCAGGTGCCGCAAAGCCACCAAAGGTCGCATGGCCCGCACGGGCCCAGAACACGTCGACCCCGATGAAGCCCGCCTCTTTC
>JBFMCJ010000237.1:0-1707 GCA_040754675.1 Bacillota bacterium | reverse complement strand
TTTCAGCCAGGTGAGCTGGTCGAAGTGGCCGGCTTGTCCATGGGGTCATCGGGGTGGTCGAACCAGTTCCAGTCACTGCCGGCCAGGCGCTGGTAGGCCTCGAGGTTGCCCGTGAGTTGCAGCGAACGCCGCCTCACATCCTCCTCCCACATCCGCGCAGCGTGGCGCCATCCCCACCGGCTGGCCGGCCTCACGATGTCGGCGATGAGCATGGCGCCCCCCGGCTCCAGGCGGCGGCGCAGCGCGGCAAACAGCCGCCGCTTGGCCGCGTCGTCGAGGTGGTGCACGACGAGGCAACTCAAAAAGCAGCGCACCGGGCCCCGCAGCTCCTGCAGCCACTCCAGGCTCCCCAGCTCGAACGGCCGCACCTTCGCCCTTGCGCCGAAGGCAGCCAGGCGCCTTCGAGCCGCATCGCGCATGGCCAGGGAGCCGTCCAAGGCGATGACATGGGCCCGGGGGAACCGCCGGAGAACGGCTTCGCTGAGCCACGCATCCCCGGCGCCCACGTCCACGGCGACGAACGCCTCATCGGGTTCCGCCGGGATGAGGTCGCACAACACCGCCGCCATCTCGTCGCGCCACGGCGTGAAGAGCGGCCCCAGCTCCAGGAACGCCTCCGAGTCCGTTTCGCTCCCGGGGCGACGGGATGCTCTCGCGACGCTTCTCGGCCATGCGCTGTGATCACCTCCACGACGTCGTGCGGGCTACGGGCATGCCCCCCCAGCCCCGGAAGCCCTCCTTCGGGAGCAGCGGCCAGCGAGCCTCACGCACGTGCGCCCGGATCTCCTCGACCGCCCGTAGGCCGACTCCGCCCACCCGGGGGGATACAGGTGCCGCCCGGCCTTAAACTCCGCAAGGTCGCAGACCTCACAGGTGCGGTCCTCGCTGCACCTCACGTCGAGTTCGAGGTCGTACTGCCAGATGCGAGAGGGCTCGAAGACCGCAGGTGTCTGGACGTTCCAGTAGTACTCGAGCACCCGGCCGTCGCCGTCCACGTCCGGCCCACCGGAGTACCAGCACCCGGGGAAGAAGGCAATGTACGCCTGGTGACCCATCCTGAACACCGCGCCCCTCGACTCGTGGTGGAGCTCGAACCCCACGGGCGCGTACACCAGCACGCCCCCCGGGTCGCGGCTCCTGGCGGCCTCCAGGCGCACTTCGGCCACCTGGGCCTACCACCAGTAGTGGAGCCGGTGTTGGGGGTACTTGTAGAACTCCACCCGCACGCCCTGGCCGTGGACATACACAGAGGCCATCCACCCCCGGCGAACCCGTTTCCGGGCTGAGCCTCGGTGCGAATGCCCATTGGCTTTCGTAAGCCGTTCTCCTGCGCCGGTACCTTGCGGCGCCAAGAGTGCCGCTTTCTCCGCCTGCCGGAGGGCTGGTTTTACGGACCTGGCCCAGCCCACACGCAAGCATCCTGGAACAAGAAGCCCGGGCGGACCGATCTCACAAGCTTATCTGGGGCTTCGAACTGTGCTGGCAACGCGGTTCGCGCACGTGTCCGTGTCGTTGCCAGACTGGGCCAGCTTCTCTGCGCCCCACCCTCCGCCCGGCGGGTTGGCGGCTGGCCTGAGCGCCGATTCCTCGGGGGGCGCCGTCCTGCGCTCGTGGAGCGCGACGGGAAGGCGTACCACGGAGAGCCTCCACGTCCCCGACCGCGAGTGGCGCATTGAGTGGAGCACGCGGGATGAGCTGGGCGGCGGG
>JBFMCJ010000236.1:3177-6370 GCA_040754675.1 Bacillota bacterium | reverse complement strand
GATGCTCTGGACAATGCGGTCGCGGAGAGCTTCTTCGCCACCCTGCAGACCGAGCTGCTCGATCTCAGGCCGTGGCCGACCCGCCAGTTGCTGAAGACCGCTGTCTTCGAGTACATCGAGGCCTTCTCCAACCGCCGCCGGCGCCACTCGGCCCTCGGGTATCTCAGTCCGGACGAGTTCGAGAGGAGGTGGTACCTCCACCACGAAGTCCCCGCTACGGCTGCTTAACCACAGGCTGTCCACGAAATTGGATCAACTCCAGATCGGGCGCCACGTGGATCATGACCCAGAGACCCTGCTCCGGATCCCGCCTACGGCTCCGTGTTGGTGTGGGTCAGGCCTACGATTCAAAGACTGTCAGTGCCGAAAAGAGCTTCAGAGACGGCTTCAGTCGAGCTCAGGGTTACAACCACCCGGACTGCAAAGGACTCCTGAAGTGCCATGGCCGCCAACAGTACTACTCAGTGTCGATTGAGACGCCAGAGCACGGGCGGTGCTGGCCGCCGCACGCGGGTGGCGCCGATTGTGATACCATGAGGCCAGACCCTTACTGACGCTCGGTTACTTACTCGCGGGGTTGTCGGCCTATTTGCGGTGGAGGGCAATGTCCGAGCATCGTGACACACGGCGCCCGGCCCACCGGGCACTACGGAACTCGCATCAACTGTTATCGTCCATCGTCCGCTTCGCTGCTTTCGTCATGCTCTGGTTCTTAGGGTTGCGCCTCCTGGACAAGGTTGAAGCCAAGCTCGGTCCGGAATGGGTCGGCGGCATACTTGGCGTCCTTCTCGGCCTGTCCATCATTGCCCTGGGCATCATTACCGCCAGCCAGGATCTGAGGAGGAGCTCATCAAGCAGCCGCGATCGGTCACGCATGCGCCAACCATAGGTCGCCAGACCCCTTGCTCGATGGCGGCCCGTCCGTGTGGTACGAGCACCGCTGGCCGCAACTTGGGATGGTCGCGCCTGCCGACCGCCTGCGGTGGTCTCATGGCGGCCCCGGCGGAGGTGGCGATCAGGAATGAGCACTACGCAGGCCCGCTGTTCAGCGAAGGGCTCTTCCACCGGAGAATAGCTCTACACCGGCCGCTGTCGCCGCCTTCTGCAGTGCCGCATGCCGACTTGCCAGGGGAACCCCCAGCGACATCGCAAGTACCAGGTAGCTCGCGTCATACGCCGAGAGGTTGTACTCCCGAGCCGCATCGACCAGCGAGGCCATTGAACCAAGCTCAATGGGCTCCACCTGCACCGGCAACCGGCCGATCAGCGAAAGAAACCGGGCCGTCTCTGCCGACGTGATCCGGCCACGTCGCTGGGCGGTAACGAGGGCGTTAGACACCTCCAGGGGCCACACGGCCGGCACCACCGCCAACCCATCAGTGAGCGCATCGAGTACCCGATCCGACAGGACGTCCGCCTCGTCCTCGAAGGCCCAGCTCAAGGCAACGGACGCGTCCATGACCAGGCGACGGCTCACCACTTGCGCCCCGCCTCAATGAGCTCGCGCAGGGACAGGGCTCCAAGGCGCCTACCCTTTCGAAACGCGCGAAGTTCTGCGACCACCTCGGCGACGGGTTCCCTCCGCGTCACGGGAACCAGCATGGCTACGGGTACGCCCCGCCGTGTTAACGTGATGCGCTCACCCCGGGAGACACGGGCGAGCAGTTCGGAAAGCCGCGTCTTGGCTTCGTAGGCGCCAATCTCTTCCACGGTTTCTGTGTGCCTCGCTTCAGACTGGTCTACGACCAGTCTATTCACGGCGGTCCACATCGTCAACCGCGTCCGAGGCCTGCCGGCGGCCGTGCGTCCGTGTACCCGTTGGTGGCTGCCTGCCCGGGGCTGCCAGCCTGACGGGCACGTCCAGGTCGGTCAGGACGGCTCGGCCGGCACAACCCGAGGAACGCCGGCTCTATTGGTAAGGAGAGAGATCGATGGCTCGCAAAGCGCAGGAAGAGCCGCTGCCTGCCTTCGAGTCCGCCGAACAGGAAGCGGCGTTTTGGGACTCCCATTCAGTGGCGGACTACTGGGACCAATTGGAACCCGCCACCGAGACCGTGGAGGTGGTGCGCAAGAAACGATTGCTCTCAGTCCGCCTGGCGCAGCACGACGATAGAGGCGTTGCGCCGCGCCGCCGCCCGCTACGGCCTCGGCGTTGGCACGCTGGCCCGCGTGTGGATCCTCGAAGGCTTGCGCGGGGAAAGGCGCAACGACCATAGCGCCAGGATCAGCTCCCGGCCGGCCGCCCCCAGGGGGTCGGAGAGCGGCAGGCCTGCACCAGGTAGCATGCGGACCCGGTCGGCCAGCACGAAGGCATCGAGCCAGCCGGTCTTGAGTAGGTCGGGGTAGGTCCTCTTGCAGGCGTCGATGGTGCGGGCATTGAAGAGGTAGACCTCTGGAGCGAAGAGTTGCAGCTCCGGCGCCTTGGTGAGGTAGAGGGCCAGATGCCAGCCGTAGAAGCGGGTAGCCTCCAACCCGAAGCCGCCCTTGCTTCGGGGGGCTGTTCCTTGTCGCGCGTGGGATTCCTTACCAGCCTTCTTGTCCTTGCCGTCGTCGTCTCGGGATGTTCCTGGCTGTTCGGCCCTTCCCGGCCAGCGACCGCGGCGGAAGCCGAAAGGGCCCTGGCAGTCGCCCTTGCCCAGGTCGGGAAGCCATACGAGTGGGGCGCCCGCGGGCCTGATTCATTTGATTGTTCCGGGCTCATCACGTGGGCGTACCGGCACGCTGTCGTCAACCTCCAGCTCAGGGATGGGTGGCGAAGCGTTGATGACGGCTCCATGGAGGTGCTGTACGCCAACAGCCTCACGCGGACCGCCCCTGAGCCGGGCGACATCGTCTTCCTCTCGGACGGGACGGCGCGTGTCACGCACGGGGGCCTGTTCGTGCGGTGGGTTGACGGCGAGACGCTGGAGTTCGTCAACGCCAGTTCGTACTTCGGACAGGTCGTGGTCGACTCATGGCCT
This sequence comes from Bacillota bacterium, assembly GCA_040754675.1. Classification (NCBI taxonomy): domain Bacteria; kingdom Bacillati; phylum Bacillota; species Bacillota bacterium. The sequence continues at coordinate 3,410 of JBFMCJ010000236.1, read as the reverse complement.
CTCCACCGCGAGAAGCGGAACCAGCGGTTCGTAGCCTTCGGACGCCTGACGCTAGCCCGATAGCCCGCAAATCAGCATCCAATACCCATCCTGTGAGGCCGCGCAGCCCCGGCTCCCGTGGCGGGCAGGGCCGGGCTCTCCTGCCCGTGAGGGTGCCGGGTGTTCTTGCGACCTGTCGGGTTTTGCCGATAGAATGGCGGGGAACCGGCTCCGGAACCGCGCCGCGGCACAGG
>JBFMCJ010000236.1:0-3077 GCA_040754675.1 Bacillota bacterium | reverse complement strand
CCCCGGCTCCCGTGGCGGGCAGGGCCGGGCTCTCCTGCCCGTGAGGGTGCCGGGTGTTCTTGCGACCTGTCGGGTTTTGCCGATAGAATGGCGGGGAACCGGCTCCGGAACCGCGCCGCGGCACAGGCAGGCACGTGGGTGGATGACAACCCTCTCGACCCGCTGGAAGGCCTCCCAAAGGCCCGGCACGCCCGGAGGGTTTGAGCCTACCGATCCTGGAGGAACCCTCACACAGGAGGTAAAGCACCCTACCATGCCAGAACGGCCAGGAAGGCTCGCTGTCGTCTGCGGCCCTATGTTCAGCGGTAAGTCCACCGAACTCCTGCGCCGGGTGCGCCGTTCGCAGCGCGCCCGGGTTCCCGTCGTTTTGTTCAAGCCGGCGCTCGACACCCGCTCGGCCACGGTCAGGAGCCACGACGGCCTGGAAGTTGACGCCGTCGCGGTCGCCACGGCCTCGCAGGTGCTGGAAGCCCAGCGCCTCATCCCGCCGGGCGGGCTCGTGGCCGTTGACGAGGCGCAGTTTCTCGAGGGGCTCGTGCCGGTGGCCCAGCAGCTCCTGCTGGCCGGCTACTCGGTCGTGGTGGCGGGCCTCGACCTGGACTATCGCGGCATGCCGTTTGGCGATATGCCGGTGTTGCTGGCGCTTGCCGACGAAGTGGTCAAGCTCTCGGCCGTGTGCGTCAAGTGCGGGCGCGATGCCACCCGCACCCAGCGCCTCGTGGGCGGCGAGCCGGCCGGCCTCGGGGAGCTGGTGGTCATCGGCGGGGCGGACTCCTATGAACCGCGCTGCCTGGCCTGCTGGGTGAACCCTGCCGATGTGAAGGCTGGCCACGAGAAGCGGACGGCGGCAGGCCAGAACCCGGCGGGGAGCCTTCGCGGTCAGGTCACCCTGCCTGGCTGAAAGAGAGGCTGGCGAAGGGGTCGGCGCGCTCGATGGTCTCCTCTGCCGAACGCCCCACCGAGACGATCTGCACGGGAACCCCGGTGAGTTCCTCGATGCGGGCAAGGTATCGGCGGGCGTTTTGCGGCAGTTCCTCGAAGCGGCGGCAGACCCGGATCTCCTCTCGCCAGCCCGGGAGCGTCTCGTACTCGGCCTCGCAGCCTTCCAGCACGTCGAGGCGCGCCGGGAAGCGGTCGATGCGCTCGCCGCCGGGCGTGCGGTAGGCCACGCCGATCTTCACCTCGTCGAGGCCGCTCAGCACGTCCAGCAGCGTGACCGCCAGGCCCGTGAGCCCGCCGACCTCGACGGCCCAACGCACCACCACCAGGTCAAGCCACCCGCAGCGCCGCGGCCGGCCGGTGGTTGTCCCGTACTCCCGCCCCCGCTCGCGCAGGTAGTCGCCGATGCGGTTGGGCTGCTCCGTGGGGAACGGCCCGTGGCCCACCCGGGTCGCATAGGCCTTCATGACCCCCACCGCGCCTCGAACCAGCCACGGCGGGATTCCGAGCCCTTGGGGCGCCCCCGCCGCCGTGGTGAACGACGAGGTCACGTAGGGATAGGTGCCGAAGTCCAGGTCGAGCAGGGTCCCCTGCGCGCCTTCGAGCAGCACCCGCTGCCCCCTGTCCAGCGCCTCCCGGAGCAGGCGCGCCGTGTCCGTTACCATCGGCCGCAGCTTCTCGCCGTACGCCCCGTACCGCTCGACCAGTTCGTCGAGGTCAAGGGGGGGCTGGCCGTAGAGCTGCTCCAGCAAGCGGTTCTTGCGCGGCAGGATGTCGCCAAGGCGCGCCGCCAGCGCCCTGCGGTCAAGCAGCTCCGCCAGGCGGATCCCGTCTCGCCCGGCCTTGTCGGTGTAGGCCGGCCCGATCCCGAGTCCCGTCGTGCCGATGGCGCGCAGGCCCCTGGCCTGTTCCTGGAGGTGGTCCAGCAGGTGATGGTAGGGCATGACGACGTGCGCGCGGTCACTCAGGCGCAGGCGGCTCGTGTCGACGCCGCGCCGCTCGAGGTCGGCCATTTCTTCGAGCAGCCGCGGCGGGTCGATGACGGCGCCGTTGCCCACCACCGGCGTTCTCCCGAAGAGAATCCCGGACGGCACCTGGTGAAGCCGGAACTCCTGGCCCTCCAGCACGACGGTGTGGCCGGCGTTGGCTCCGCCGCCATACCGTGCGACCACGTCGGCACGGCCGGCAAGGTACGCCACCACCTTGCCCTTGCCCTCATCGCCCCACTGCGCACCAACGACTGCCAGCGCCGGCATGTTGCCGACCCCCACCTCCACGAAATGGTCGCGCCCCGATCTGCCCTCGCGCGGTTAATTCCCCACCGAACGGCCACAATACCTTTCGAGACACCGGTGAATGCCGGTCGGATTCGACCCGCCTCGTTATCGAGGCTGGCGGAAGAGCCTCGCCACAAAGCGACGCCTTCCGCAGGTTCTCAAGAACCTGTCGAACTCCCACCGGCCTCTTCACCGGTGTCTCGCTTGAAGGCCAGGCCGCCCCAGCCATTGCAGTGCCGCGCCACGGGGCAACGGCTCAGACAGACTCCCACGTTTTGCGTGGCGCACAACTCCCGGCCGTGGCCGGACAGGATGCTGCTGTCCCCGCCGAAGTGGCGCTGCACGAGGGCTTCCAGTTCGCCCCCGCGGAACGGCGGTGCCGCCAGCCTCAGTCTGGCTGCCGCCTGCCTGAGGTGTTCGTCGGCGTAAAACGCCGCGGGATGCCGGTGTGCGCCCGGCCAGGCGCCGAGGCGCCCGAGTTCCCGGACCAGCCACGACGCCAGCCGGTCGATCCCCACAAACGAGCGGCGGAGCTGCCGGACGGCCTGCTCCGGGGATCGCCCGGCCTCGGCGTAAAGGTTGTTGAGATCGCCGTGCCAGCGCTCCAGCAGGGCCCGGGCGGCGCCGGCGAGGCGCCGCCGCTGGAGATCTTTCCGCACCGGCCCGCGGTAGGAGCGCGCCATGACCCGGTCCACGGCCTCGCACCAGTCGGGCCGCGCGGCCGCCGCCGCCCGGATGTCCAGCAGCCCCGCCCGGCGCAGTTCGCAAAAGGTCTCCTCCACGCTGGCACGGCGCACCGGCGCTCCCATCAGGATGGTGAGCGCCAGGAGTTCCCAACGTCCGGCGGGCGTGCCGGCGTCG
>JBFMCJ010000235.1 GCA_040754675.1 Bacillota bacterium | reverse complement strand
CCGGCAACTCGAGGAGATCGTCGCCGGCCCGGCCATAGCCCGCGCCTATCTGGAGCACCGCGGTTCAGCGGAGGTCGACGGCACGGGGGCGCGCAGAGTTCCCCTCGGCTCCGGTTCGTCCTTGGGTGTGTCGGAAAGCGTGGATGCCCGGCAGGTCTTTGACCTGGCGCGTCAGGGAGACCCCGTTGCGCCGGCCGTCGTCCGCCGGGTCGCCGATGCCCTCGCGTGGGCCATCGCCTCGGCGACGGCGGTGCTCGACCTCTCCCTGGTGGTGCTTGGCGGCGGGGTCGGGCTCAACGCGGATTTGCTCCTCGGACCCGTACGAAGCCGGGTCGCGGAGCTGGTGCCGTTTGCCCCCGAGATCCGCATCTCCTCGCTCGGGGGCGACGCGACCCTCTTTGGGGCCATCGCCGTGGCCCTGCGCCAGGGACGCACGTTGGCCCAGCAGCGCGAGGCGGTGGCGAGCGGGAAACCGGCGGTCCTGGAGGTGGGCGTGCAGTGAGCATGTCAACCGGCACCGGGGAAGCTGGCACCGGCGCAGGGACGAGCTGGCCCGAGCGCTGGGGTGTCCGGATCTTCGACTTCCACGCCCACTTCCCGCACCCCGGTGAATCCATCCTGGGAGGCTGGGAAGAGGCCTACCGGGCTCGCTTCGGCGATGAGAAGCTGAAGCTCCTGGTGCAGCGCAACTACGCCGCTCAGGTCGACTGGTGGAAGCGCTGGAGCTTCCCCATCCCCGAACAGCCCCCGGCCCCGCTGGAGGAGCAGATCCGCCGGTGGCAGGCCGAGGTCGAACGCTACGACCTCGACGGCATCGTTTTCGTCACGGGCGGGGGAAACGATGCCCTGGCCGGCGTGGTGGCCCATCACCCCCGCTTTTTCGGCTTCGCCCACCACGACCCGTTCCGTCCCGACGCCGCCCGGGAGCTCCACCGGGCCGTACGGGATCTGGGCCTTCGGGGTTACAAGGTTCTGGCGCCGGCCCTGTCGGGGCGGATCGACGACCCGGCCCTGTACCCGGTCTGGGAGGCGGCGGAGGCGCTGCGCCTTCCCGTGTTGATTCACTTCGGCGTCCTCAACGGCGGCGGAGGCATTGGAAACCACGTCAACATCAACCCGCTCATCCTGCACGACGTGGCCAAGGCGTTCCCGGCCGTGCCGTTCGTCGTGCCGCACTTCGGGTGTGGATATCCAAAGGAACTCCTGCAGCTTTGCTGGACGTGCGAGAACGTGTACGTGGACACGTCCGGCAACAACGAGTGGATCCGCTGGATGATCCCCGAACTCCAGCTTGAGGACCTGTTCCGCCGGTTCAGGGAGACGGTGGGCGCCCGCCGGATTCTGTTCGGCACCGATTCGTCGCATTTTCCCCGTGGATTCGTGGTGCGCTACGTCGAGGAGCAGCTTCGCGCCTGCCGCAACGTGGGCTTCACGGCCGACGATCTGGCCGCCGTCTTCGGGGGCAACGCTCGCCGGCTGTTGCGGCTCGAAGGGGGGTGAGAGGTAGCGAGAGTGCGAAAAAGACGCCAGTTGGGGTCAAGCCTCCGTGGTGACGGGTACGGGAGCGGGAGAGCGGTATCCGGATCGGACGCCCCGCGCGGGGCGTGAGGGAGGGAGACATAGATGGCCCGCCGATGGGGTTTTTCACGTGCGCTTCTTGCGCTTGTGACCGTGGCCGTTGTGCTGACTGCGGGGGCCGTTGCCGTCTTCGCCGAGAAGGCGACGGTCGTTCACTGGCAGCACTTCCACGAGGGGCGCGCCAAGGCGCTCCAGGAACTCATCAAGCTCTTTGAGCAGGAAAACCCCGACATAACGGTCAAGGCCGACTTCCCGCCGTACGAGCAGTACACGGACAAGTTGCTTTCGGCCCTGGCCACCGGCACCGGCCCCGACGTGTTCCAGGTGCCGATGGAGATGGCCGAGCAGCTTTTGTACAGCCGCTTCCTGACACCGGTTCCTGCGAGCGTCATGACCACCGATCAGATCGAGGCAGCTTACCTCGACTGGACGGTCCAGCGATTCAAGCGGGATGGCGTCTACTGGGGCCTGCCGACCGACGTGCAGCACCTGGTGCTGTACATCAGCGACCAGCTGGCGCGTGAAGCGGGCCTCGACCCCACGAAGCCGCCGGCCACCTGGCAGGAGTTGCTGGAGCAGGCACGCAAGGCGACGAAGCGGGACGCCCAGGGCAACATCGTCCAGGCGGGACTGGACACCCGCTACCGCTGGGCCGACTACACGTCGCTCCTTTACAGCTTCATGGACGGGCCCGTCGTGAGCCCCGAGAGCCGCCGGGCCAACTACGATTCTCCGGACGGCATTGCGGCGTGGAAGTTTGCGGAGCAACTGATTCGGGGCCCGCAGGCCGTGGACTCGCCGCGCTTTTTGACCGGCCAGCGCAAGTTCGAACAGTCCAAAGCGGTCTACTACATCAACCATCCCGTCGCCCGCAGCGTCATTGGCACGATGGCGCCCAACCTCAAGTACACGGTCGCGCCGGTTCCGACCCTTCCGGGCAAGCCGGTGCGGGCGCCGGGTCACCACTGGGCCTACGTGGTGAGCGCTGGCACGAAGAATGCCGAGGCGGCCTGGAAGTGGGTCAAGTTCCTGGCCAGCGACAAGGCCGTCCGCAAGTGGATGGAGGTGGCCGGCGACCTGCCGTCCCTGAAGGCGCTGGCCAGCGACCCGAGCCTGTTTGCGACGCCGAACGAGCGCGTCATCATGGCCTCCATCCCGCTGGTTCGGCCGGTCGAGACCGTGGGGTTTGCGTCCGACCAGATCCGGAACGACCTGTGGGATGCCATCGCTCTGACCGAAACGCCGGTCGAGCAGCTCGTCAAGCAGTACATCGAGCGGGAGAACGCCGTGATCCGGCAGATCCTGCGCTGAGACGCGCAACGCAGGCCGCCGCGAGCCCTCCTGGGGTCGCGGCGGCCACTTCAAAGGGAGAAGAAGCGGGGCAAAAACGCCGTGTCTGAAGCAAGGCCACAGGGCACCGCCCGACCGGTTCAGCGAAGGGCGGCGGGGGCGAAGGCGAGAGCGGCGGCGGGACGGGCCGCACGGCTTTACGTCGGTTACCGGACCCGGCAGACCGCCTGGGCGTTGATCTTCCTGCTGCCTGCCCTGATCCTGTTCGGGCTCATCGTGGTGTACCCGTTCGGGTGGGCCGCCTGGATTTCGCTCAACGACTGGGGGTTTTTCCGATCGCCGGCCTTCATCGGCCCTGGCAACTATGCCCGTCTGCTGGACGACCCGCTGTTCTGGAAGTCGCTCAAGATCACCTTTACCTGGACGCTGGGCGTGGTGCCGGCCATCCTGCTCATCTCGCTGCCCCTGGCCCTCATCCTCAACGCCGGCTGGGTGAAGCTGAAGGGCCTGTTCCGGGCGATCTACTTTGCCCCCGTCGTCACCAACATCGTGGCGGCCGCCTTCGTCTGGCGCTGGCTCTTTGACCCGGGGGTCGGGGTCATCAACTGGATCCTGGGCAGCCTGGGCCTGGGAAAGCCCGGGTGGCTGGCCGACCCCGCCTGGGCGCTGCAGGCGGTGATGGTGGTGGGCGTCTGGAAGCAGATCGGCCAGGCCATGGTGCTGTTTCTGGCGGGGCTGCAGACGATCCCGGCGCATTACATGGAGGCGGCCCGGATCGACGGGGCGGGGCGGTGGCAGCTCTTTCGCCACATCACGTTGCCGCTGCTCAACCCGACCGTGTTGTTCGTCGTGGTCATTTTGGCGATCAACGCCTTCCGGGTCTTCACCATCCCTTACGTGATGAGCACGGGCGGTTTACAGATGCGCACGCCGGGCGGCCCGCTGGACAGCACGCGCGTCTTCGTGCTGCACATTTACGACGTGGGGTTCAAGCAGTTTGAGCTGGGTTACGCTTCGGCCAACGCGTTCGTGCTGATGGCGCTCATCATTGCGGTGACCCTGATCCAGATCCGGCTCATCCAGCGGCCGTTCGAATACTAGGCAGGCGTCGGAAGGGCGAGATCATGACCGAACCCCGGTGGGCTCGAACCCTCCTATACCTCGTGTTGATCATCGGGGCCATCCCCATGCTGTTGCCCCTGGCCTGGATGCTTTCCAGCGCGTTCAAGCCGCTGCCGGAAGTGATGGTGGTGCCGCCTTACCTCATCCCGAAGCAGCCCACGCCGGACAACTTCGTCGTGGTCTTCACGCAGCTTCCGTTCGGGCGGTATTTGCTCAACAGCGTGGTGGTGGCCGTCGTCGTGGTGGCGGGCGTGGTCTTCGTGAGTTCCATGGCGGGGTACGCGCTGGCCAAGTTCCCCTTCCGCGGGCGGGAAGCGCTGTTCATGGCGATGCTGGCGAGCCTGATGGTACCGTTCCAGGTGCGCATGATCCCGCTTTACCTCATGGCCATGAACCTCCACATCGTCAACACCCTGGCGGGGGTGGCCTTCCCGTGGCTGTTCGACGCGTTCGGGATCTTCCTCATGCGCCAGTTCATGCGCACCATTCCCACCGACCTGATCGAGGCGGCCCGCATCGACGGGGCGAGCGAACCCCGCATCTTCTTCACCATCGTGCTGCCGCTGACCCGGCCGGCGCTGGCGGCACTGGGTATCTTCACGCTGGTGGCGAACTGGGAAGAGTTTCTGTGGCCGCTCATCGTCACCAACTCCGACGCCAGCCGGACTCTCCCCGTGGGGCTTCAGAGCTTCAGCGACCAGTACATCGCCAACATCCACTGGCAGATGGCCGGCGCCACCATCGCCGTGGCGCCGCTTTTGATCGCGTTTCTGATCTTCCAGCGGCAGTTCATCCAGGGCATCGCTCTGACAGGGCTGAAGGACTGAAACGCAGCAGCAAGAGCAGCAGGAGCAGAGGGGGCCCGCGACGCCGTGGCAGCCAGTGAAGCGCTCATGACCAAAGCACCCGTTATAGAGGACCGGTCCGAAGTGCTGGTCACCGGCAACGAGTGGGTGGCGCTGCCGGCCATCGACCCGGTCACCGGCGGGATCCGCACGGTAGAGGTGCTGTCGATGCGGGCGCTGGGCTCCCTGGGCCTGGCCGCCTCGCCTGACCCGTGGCGGGCGCCGGCCGGCCGGGCACCCGGCGAAGCCGGCGGGGTGGCCCCCTCCCTGCTGGCGCCTTTTGTTGAACTGGACGGCCGGCGGATCCCGTTCGAAGCCGCTGCCCGGTCGGCCACCCTGCTTGAAGACTGGGCCGTCGAACTCCGGTGGAAGTGGAGCGGGCTTCCCGCCACCGGAGACACGAACGGTTCGCGTGACCTCGAGCTTCGGGCCATCATCTTCGCGCCGGTGGGCTACCGGGGTTGCGTGGCCCGACTGGAGGCCAGAAACGTGTCGGGGCACCCCGTCGATTTGGCGTTGGGCCTGGAGGGCCGCTGGCGCAGTGTGGTTTACAGCCTCTTCCGCTCCCGCCCCCTACCCGTCTCCCTGCACTGCCAACAGGACCGCTGGACCGGTTCCCTGGCGATGGAGGCCTCGGCGGGCTGGCCCGTCATCGGGTGGGCCGTGAGCACGGACGAGCCCGCAGACATCGTCCAGGAGCCCGGTTCGGTTGCGGATGCTCTTGAGTTCGTCATGGGTCGCCGTCAGGCCCTGGCCCCGGGAGAGACGGCGAGCGCGACGTTCTACGTATCGGTGGCGCCCGAGCTGGACGGGGCTCGCACCACGGGCGTGGACCTGCGCCGGCACGGCTGGGCCAGCCTTCTCGACGAGACGCTCGAGTGGCTCCGATCGAGAAAGCAGCGCCTGCCAGATGAGACCCTGGAACGGCTTGCCAACCGCAACCTGTTTTTCACGCACTTCTTCGCCTGCGGCCGCACCATCGACACCGAGGAGTGGGTCGCCGTCACCTCCCGCAGCCCCCGCTACTACGTGAGCGCCGCCTTCTGGGCCCGGGACTCGCTTTTGTGGAGCCTGCCGGGGCTGCTGCTGGTCGAGCCTTCCACCGCCCGCAGCGTCCTTTTGTTCGCCTTTCGCCATGGCTGGAAGAACCCGGGCATGCACGCCCAGTACATCAGCGGCGCCGCGCTCTACCCCGGCTTCGAACTCGACGAGCTGGCCGCCTACCCCGTGGCCCTCGGCCGCTACCTCGACGCGACGGCGGACGAGAGCATCCTGGAAGAGCCCGAGGTGAAAGCGGCCCTCAAGGCCTTCCCGGAGGTGCTCGAACGGCTGGGCGGCCCGGGGCCGCTTTACCGCACGTTTCTGGATCCTTCCGACGACCCGCCGCCGTACCCGTACCTGACGTACGACAACGCGCTGTTGTGGCGGGGGCTGGTGGAACTGGGCCGGGTCTATCGCCGCGTGGGGATGTTGCACGAGGCGGCCCGGGCCGAGGGGTTGGCGCGGCGCCGGCGCGGCGCCCACCGGGGGCCTTTCGGGGGC